>CAMBDR010000227.1 GCA_945864765.1 Janthinobacterium lividum
TTCATCATCGGAGCAGCCAGATTGCAGCGTAGCGCAAAGGCCAGATCATGCTTGCGGCACCACGCCACCATGCGCTTGACGCCATCCATATACACCGCATAACGCGTGCTGTAAATGCCACCCAGCGAAAACCTTGGCAACACAATCGCTACCTGCTTGATCGGTGCGATATGGCCCGTGCTGAATTGGGAATGTTCGGGAAAGTTGAGTTTGGGGTTGGGTACGCTGCGCCCATCCGGGGCCAAAATTACATCGCCCTGAATCGGGTGGCTCAGGCAGGTGATATTTTTATAGCGGGAGCAAATATCCGGCGTGGTTTTGGCGTGCGCCAGATACAGCACCGGCACATGGTGCTGCTCGGCAAAGGCAAGCAAGGGGCCGTGGAAATCACCATCGTGATCCGATAACAGCAGCCGCGAAGGCTTTTTCAGGCTGAAATATTGGTTGAGCAAACCTAAACTGAGCAATTGCGCCAGATACAAATCCGCCATCTGCCCAGCCTGCAGCAAGCGGTAGTGATTGACCGGAATATGCGCCTTGAATAAGCCGTCCAGACAGGGCAATAATTGGTCGCGCAGCGCTGGCAAGGCGGCGCGCCAAGCTTCGGGTAAGGCTGGCAATAGTTCTTCCATTGTCCCCAGGCCAAACTGTTCGTGATGCGCCACCGCAAGATTAAAATACTTGGCTTGCAAATTTAAAATGGTTTTGCCACTGGCGCCGAGTTCGCGGTTGAAATAGTCGATATCCTGCCCACAGCCGGGCAGGTGAACCAGGATTTCATCGGCTTCATTAGGCTCGCGTACACCGCGCAAAGCGGGCACCAGATCGGTATTGGCGGGTTTTTCGCCATATTGATAGGCGAGCAGTTCAATGGCCTGTTCGCTGGCATAGTGTACCAGCGTGGTCGCTGGCACAAAAGAATGGAAGTCGTGCGAAACTGGCTGGTTGACAATAAAAATATGCAGCCGATTGCCCTGAAAATGCTGCTTGTTCGCGCGCCACATCACGCTATGCCACTTGGCCGCCAGCAGCAAATGAACCAGGCTGGCGTGTTGCCATGAAACGACGGACACGCGCGGCACCACGTTGTTGATCGCGCGCGCAATGTCGGCTTCCATCTCAAACGCAGTCTGGTGCGCCCAGCCCTCCAGCGCCGCATATAAGGGGCAGTTGTCCCAGCTGATCAGTTGCGCGCCCTGCAAACCGGCGGCGATGATGCGATCCAGCAAAACCGGATCAAAGGTCAAGCTTTGGTAAGCAGGCAAACTGGCCGCCACTTGTTGCGCCACCGGAATGTCGTCCTGATGCAAAATGATGAGAAGTTGTTCCATATTCGCTCACGCTGATTCAGATTGATTCAGATCCGGCTAAGGCGACGGCCCGTACCATGTATTGAAAAGCGCTGGCGTCGGCCACCGCCAGGTCCGGGTCGTTGCCTGCGGCCAGCGCCATGGCGCGCAGGGCGGCAACCATTTCCGGGCTGGGTTGATCGAGCATCAGCGCATTGATATTGGCGATTTGAAATCCGCTGGCGTGAAATAAATCAAAAATAGTCAGCCGCGTGAACCAGCGAATATGGCGGCGGTCGAGCAAACCGCCATCCTGATAAAACAATGCGCCGCCATTCATTACCGATTGCACGCGCCAATGCTGGGCGTTGGCAATACAGGCGACGATTTCGATGGGGCCTGTGGCAGCGCGATGCACTTGGCGCAACAGCGCCCACGGGTCGTATAACTGTTCCAACACATCGTCAAACACCCAACACTGCGCCTCGCCCAGGCGCGCGTGGGTGGCGCTGGCTAAGTGTTCGGCGTTGGCGGTGATGACTTCGCTGCAATACGCTTGGCAAGCGCTGGCATGCTCATCTGAAACTTCAATGCCCACATAGCGCGCTGTGGGGTTGATGGTGCGATACGCGTGCGCCAGGCCACCATTGCCGCAACCTACTTCAACCACCATGGTGAAGTCGTTGCGCATCAGGCTCAGTACATTTACATTATGCGGTGGCGGTGGCGGGGTGCCGGGTGCCGGGTTGTCTGGTGCCGGGGCGCTTGCGCCTGGCTTGGCTTCGTTGGCAACGGTTTGATCCGGATGCAGGGCGATGCGCTCCAGCAGGCTTTCCCAGTCGCGCACAAATTGCGGGCTGTCAAACAGGGTGCAGCTGAGCCGATTTTCAAATAGTTGCTGCTTCATGGCGGCAATGCGCTCGGGTTGTTGCGCCAGTTGCACCGCTTTTTCTTCGTAATCCGCTAAAGTAAAGGTGATCAGCTCGGGTAAGTTGACCGCATGCAACAGGCTGCCCGCCATGCGCGAGGCAAAGCTACGGCCTGACCAGGTTAGCAGTGGCAAGCCCGCCCATAAAGCGTCGCTGGCGGTGGTGCCGGCGTTAAAGGGAAAGGTGTCGAGGAATAAATCGGCCACCATGAAGCGCGCCAGATAGTCGGCTGGCCCCACGCGCGGGGCAAAAATCAAACGCGTTGGTAGCACCCCAAGGCGTAGCGCTTCATTTTGTAAATTGCTGCGCACTTGCTCGCTATCCGACACCAGCCACAAGATGCTGTCGGGTACGCGTTGCAAGATGCGCATCCATGCGCCAAACATTTGCGGGTTAAATTTGAAGTTGTTATTGAACGAGCAAAATATAAAACCGGTTTCGGGCAAACCACAAGCCTGGCGCGTGGGGCAGGGGCCGATTTCGCGCTGGCGGTCATTAATTTGAAAGCACTTGGGCAGGTACAGCGGTTTTTCTGAAAAATGTTCGGCCAATTCGGGTGGCAGCACAAATTCATCGGCCAACACATAATCCACATTGGGCAAACCGGTGGTGCCGGGAAAGCCCAAATACGTCACCTGCACCGGTGCCGGTCGCCAAGCTAAAATCGCCGGGCGGGTGCCCGAGGTGAGGCCATGCAAATCCACCAACACATCAATTTCATGCTGGCGTATGCACAGTGCCGCTTCTTCATCGCTCATGGTGTGGATCGGCACGTAATGCTCAAAGGCACGTACCACGCGCGCGCGCAAGGGCGTGCCATCTTCCCGGCTCCAACTAAAGGCGAATAATTCAATTTTGTTGCGGTCGTGCAGTTCATACAGCTCGGCGGTGAGAATCGATACCGCATGGGAGCAAAAATCGGACGATAAGTAGCCAACCCGTAGCCTGCCATGGCGGTAACCTTGGGCGGGTGCCAGGGTGTGGTCGGGCACCGTCACTTTCTCTTTCACAAAGCGTTTGGCCGCAGCCAGCTGCAAGGCCGGGTCATCGCTAACACTCAATAAGGCCAGGGCCGAGGTGGCGTCCAGCATTTGCTGTTCTGTGACCTGGCCGAACGGTTGATACACCGGCCATTCGCATTGTTTTTGGCGCAAATGCACCCAATGCGTGAGGGCGCTGGTTTGCTTGGGGTCGAGTAGCAAGCTATTGGTGAGCATCTGCTCCGCCAGCGTGAAATGCTTGCGAATTTCGAGCAAACGCCCCAAATTATTCCAGGCTTGCACATGCAGGGGGCGGTCGTTGGGGGAATTGAAGTCGCCAAAGCCGGGTACGGCATTCCACAGAGCAATCGATTCTTCGGGGCGGCCCAAACGCTCCAGCAAGGTGCCCAGGTTTAAGTGGGCTTCGATAAAATCCGGTTTTTGTGCAATGGCGGCGCGGTAGGCTTGTTCGGCTTCAACATCACGCTTGAGATTGCCTAAGGTGACGGCATAGTTGAACTGCGCCGCATAGGCGACAGGCGAAGCGGTCGATTTCAACCACATCTGATATAGGTCACAGGCCTCGCTTCCGAGTTGGTGTTGGTTCAAGCGCTCGGCGAGGCCAAATAAATCGATCAGCGGCAGCGCGCCTTGCCCGGCAATCTTGAGTGCCAAAGCCAGGGCGTGGGGCAGGGCTTGGGTGTTGAGTGAGTCGAGCTGGGCGTGATTGGTTGGCATCGGGTTTGGGTTGGCTCGGGTCGGTTCGGGTCGGTTTTACTGGCTTAGGTTATTGGCTCAGGTAGCTATTCAGGTAACTATTCAGGTAACTATTCAGGTAACTGAGCAGCCAGCTTAGTTGGCTGTCACCACGCGGTTTTTACCCGTGCGTTTGGCTTCATACATGGCTTTGTCGGCGCGCCCGACCAGGCTATTTTGATCTTCATTGGGGCGGCGCAAGGCCACCCCGGCGCTGAAGGTAATGAGCACGCGTTCATTTTCATGCATGAAGAAGTGGCGCGTTAGCTCGCGCTGCAAGCGGGTCATGGTGGCATTGGCCGCTTCAATCGTGGTTTCTGGCAATAAAATGACGAATTCTTCACCGCCAAAACGTGCGATCACATCCATCGAGCGCAGCGTGTCTTTTACTACTTTCACCAAATGCTTGAGCGCGCCATCACCAGCCTGGTGGCCCAGGGTATCGTTCAAGCGTTTAAAGTCATCCAGATCGAGTAAGGCCACGCACAGCGGCGTGCCACGGCGGTCGGCACGGGCGGTTTCGCGTTCAAATACATCATCCAGCCCACGCCGGTTCAAGCTGCCGGTGAGTTGGTCTTCTCGTACCAGTTCGCTCATATGTTGTAACTTGGCTTCCAGCGCATGGATGCGCGATTCGGCTTCATCCACTTCTTGCCGCGCCGTGACCATTTTGTCGCGCGAGCTTAAGGCTTCGGCTTGAATAAGGCGGGTCTCTTGCAAGACTTCGTCGAGAATCAGATTCAATTCGGTGATGTTGTTGGCGTGGCTGATTTTTTCCGAATATTCGCCAATTTTTTCGTGATAGTCACCCGTTGAGGTGGCCATGGTGCTGAGCCTGTCCACAAAGGTGATCATCATGTTTTTGACCGTGGTTTTGGCATCGGTCAGGCTGTGTTTTAACTGGCTTTGTTTGTAAATCACTTCTTTCAGGCTGCGGGTGGCGTCTTCCAATGCGCGCGAATTGAGTGGGCCGGAAATCAAATCTTGCACCACTTCGATTTGCCCGCGTAGCCAGCTATCATCATCCAACAAGCCGCTGACGTTTTCCAACAACAATTTGAACAGGCGGAACAGTAATTCTTGTTGCTCACCCTGGTCGCCGCTGCGTAAATCAATTTGGTAACACAGTTGCTTCAAGCGCAGCTGTGCATCGTTATAGCCTTCATCGGTTTGCGTCAGTTTGATGGCGGCGGCCAGCGATTCGGCTTCGGCTACCAAGTCCGGGCTGCTTTGCAACAGCGACACCAAGCCCAGGTTAATGGTGCGCGCCAACATATCGCGCAATAATTTGGTTTGTTGGCCATCATTGGGCGGTTCTGCCGCCACCAGTTCGATCCCGCCAGACTTTTTCGCCGGACGGTCGGCAATATTGGTTAAGATGCGGCCACATAAATCCCAATCGCGATTTTTACAGGCGCGGCCCAGGCGTTTGCCAAATTCGGTCAAGTCACCCGGCCCGGTGGCCACATTATCGGCAAAGGCGGCCAGCATTTGTTCGACCGGGGTAATTTCAGGCGCGCTGGCCGTGGCAGCCACGGGCGGCGCTGGGGTAATACCCGCAATTTCATTGTAAACCGTTTGGTAAGCATCCGGCGTGGGCGCAATGCGGCGCGTTGCCAGAACGCGGAACACTTCCCGCGCAATGTCGTTTGGGTTTTGTTGTTTGGGTTTATTTGACATGGCCTGCCTCAATCAAGAAATTCTTACCTTTCATATTATGCCATCGCAAGGCGGGGCAATTGCCGAATAAGGCGGGAGAAAACCACTTTGTTTTGATCTTGATTTATGGCAATGATACCGCAAGCACAAAAAAATCATATAAGCATCCAAAATTTCGCAAAAAACTTGATTTAATTGCCGCTTCACGGCATGATAAGGTTTGTCATCGCAGTGCAGCATGTTTTTGGGCAATATCTTGAGTTGTTGCATATTGCTTTTTTTGTTGCTTTTTTATTGTTTTTGGCATCAAATTTTGTGTCTTTTATTCACCAGTGCCTCGTTATTGATGAGAATTTTATGAGTATTGAACATATCAGCAGCAAACCGTATCTGGATCAACGCCCTGGCACCTCGGGTTTGCGTAAAAAGGTGACGGTATTCCAACAAACCGCGTATCTGGAAAATTTTGTCCAATCGATTTTCGATGCCTTGCCCGATGCCAACGGTGAAACCTTGGTCTTGGGCGGCGATGGACGTTATCACAATACGCATGCAATTCAAATCATCATTCGTATGGCGGCAGCGCATGGTTTTGGGCGGGTGATCCTGGGGCGTGGTGGGTTGCTCTCCACGCCAGCGGCCAGTTGTGTGATTCGCAAATATGGGGCCATGGGTGGCATCATTCTTTCGGCCAGCCATAATCCGGCCGGGCCGGATGGCGATTTTGGCATCAAATACAATGGCAGCAACGGTGGCCCGGCCCCGGAAAAACTCACCGAGCTGATGTTTGCCAACAGTCAGGAGATGCATAGTTATGCCATCAGCAGCGTTGCCAGCATCAATATCTGTTCATTGGGGCAGCAGCGCATTGAAACCATGTTGTTGGAAGTGATTGATCCGGTGGTGGATTATATTGAATTGCAAAAGCAGTTGTTTGATTTTCCTGCCATCAAAGCCTTGTTCGCCAGCGGCTTTACCCTGTGTTTTGATGCAATGTGCGCCATTTCCGGCCCGTATGCCATGGCGATATTTGAAGGCGAACTGGGTGCGAAACCGGGCACGGTATTAAATGGTGAGCCGCTGCCCGATTTTGGCGGCATGCACCCCGACCCCAACCCGGTGAATGCGGCGGAGCTGTTACGGCATATGGATGGCGATAATCCGCCCGACATGGGGGCGGCTTCCGATGGCGATGCCGACCGAAATTTAATTGCTGGCCGAAAATTATGCGTCACGCCCTCCGACAGTTTGGCCATTTTGGCGGCCAATGCCAAGTTGGCACCGGGTTACCATGCGGGTTTGATGGGGATTGCGCGCTCAATGCCCACCTCGCGTGCCTGCGACAA
>CAMBDR010000228.1 GCA_945864765.1 Janthinobacterium lividum
GATCGCGATCAAAATCGGCTGGATGCCGCCAGCGCCTGCGGTGCTACCCATGTGCTCGATAACACCGACGGCAGCGCGGTCAAGCAGGTGATGGCGCTGACGCAGGGCACGGGGGTGGATGTGGTGATTGAGGCTATCGGCACACCGTCAGGCTGGGATATTTGCGAAGATATCGTCGCCAGCGGCGGTAAAATCGCCATTTTGGGTGTGCATGGCAAGCCGGTTACGCTGCATTTGGAGCGCATGTGGTATCGCAACTTTACGCTCACCGCAGGTTTGGTACACACCAACACCATCCCCCAATTATTGGAATCCATCCAGGCCAAGCAGATCGATCCGACCCGCCTGATCAGCCACCGCATGGCGCTCAATGATGTCAAGCGCGGTTATGAGGTATTTTCCAATGCGGCAGAGCATAAGGCATTGAAAGTATTGTTGGTGGCCGAGAGGGAATGATGGGCAGATGCGGCATCATCACCACGTCGCTGCTGATCAAGCCATTGCTGGCATTGGCGTCCACCAATTGGATGATGGTCTGTTGGGTTTTTGGTATGGCAAATAAGTCACAAATAAAAATGAATTTAAGATTCAATTGACAATTATAATAAAATTAAGCATAATCCTTCAGGTAGTTCATATCGGGCAATCTAATCCTTGTGGCAAGATATTGCCATCGGGATTGAATTTGTCAAAAAATAATCTTCCGGAGGTGCAAAATGACGGATGTTGCTGTGATTTTATTGCCTGGCATTTTGGGCAGCCCACTGGTAAATAAGTTTGATGATGGCAACCATATTTGGCCTGTTCATAAACCAATACGCCTGCTCAGCGTCTTGTCCGCCGACCCATTGCAAAAAGCCAGTTGGTTTGTCAACAATATGATGAGCATGAGCAGTTTGACCAAAGCACTGCGGCCTGTTGCATGGAAGCCGGGCGATATGGATTTCGTTAGCCGTATTTATAGCAATTTTGTGCTGCAAAACCCCGGGAAGCGAACCTGCAGCAATGGCAAAACCATTAGCTTCAAGCCGCATATTTATGTGCTTAATTATGACTGGAGCGCCTCCACCCTGGATAATCTGGCCGATATCGCCGCCGCCACCGAGCAAATCCGGGCCGATGCCTGGGCCAGAAATAAAACAAAGCAGTTCATGTATGTGACGCACAGTATGGGCGCGCTGCCCGCCCTGGCCAATGCGCGGGCGCTGGTAAATGACGCTGATTTTCTGGGAGTCGTGGCGGTGGCAGGGCCAATCTGTGGCACACCGGAATCACTGATGCGCATGCTACGTGGCGTGGCCAATGATTGGGGCGATAAAACAGTGGCAAAACTGCTGGCCGATACTGGTTGGCAATTTGCCATGCTGGCCCCCGTGTTGCCCGGTTTCGCCGATTTGCTGCCGTTCGATTCGCCACGCCGCCTTGCGGATGAGATTAAAGCGATTATAAAATACCATTTTAATATTGCCAGAGCGGTAAAGAATTGGTACGGTGTCAGTTATTCATGGAAACTGGGGTATGAGCGACAAACCGAACTGATTGCCCACATGCAGAAAAGTATCAAGGCTGCGGGCCGCCTGCACCGAGAACTGCGTAAGACCCAAACCAAACTGAATAAAAATCACAAGCTCTTTGCGGTGGGCTTGACGGGTTTGGATACGGTGCAAAGCATGGCACCGATGGATCTCAGCCATGTCACGACCCTGCGTTCAAGCAAACAAGGTGCGCTCAGCATACCGGCGACATTCCCGGCAACTGCCTATACGTTCAATAAACAAGGCGACGGGGCAGTTCCGCTTGCCAGCCAGATTTGGGGGTGTCCGCAACATGCCATCGTCGATCACGGCATTGAGCACGGCAAGGCCTTCGATGATTCCCGTACCTGGCCTGCCATTCATGATGGCATGGAATGGATTTTCAATAACCGCCAACCAGCAAGCGCTTGACTACGGCTGGCGGCAAACCAATTCAGCATTTCAGTATGCACGGGCCTTATTTTTACACCGCACGCTTGAGTTTTTCAACCGTATAGCCTTTATCTTCTTTCGGCGGTTTGCTTAACTTGACAATGGCCAGGGTACAATTGTCGCCCTTGCCCTGGGCCCGCTCCTGTGATTTTTCAATCAATAGCTCGGAGGCCTGACGCGGCGCTTTCACGGCCACCGCGCGTGCCAATTCGGTATCTTTGAAGTAATGCCACAAGCCATCGGAACAGAGTAAAAACGCATCACCCACTTTTAAATGGTTTTCTCTGCCGATGGTGACAAACGGTTCGTTGATGCTATGCCCCAGCGCATTCATCAACAAATGCGAGTGACGATGGTTTTTGGCCGCCTCCAGCGGTAACTTGCCGCCAGAAGTCAGTTTTTCGATATAGGCTTGGTCGTTGGTGCGGTCAATACATTGGTCAGCATGAAAGCGATACAAACGTGAATCACCCACATGCGCCCAAATGGCTTCACCGTGTGGCGACAGGATCAGCGCCACCACCGTGCTGTGCGCCTCGGCCTTGGCCGTAAAGCCATTCATTTTGATGACCAGGTGCGCATCATGAATCAGGGTGCGCAATAATTTCTCGGGGTCATGTCGCACCGCTTCAAAATTATCAAACAATTGTTTGGCAGTGTAAATGACTTGTTCTGCGGCAATGGTGCCGCTCGCTTTGCCAGCCATGCCGTCGGCCAAAATCGCCATCATATAGCCCGGTGATTTGGGCGCGGTGAGTAGCGCGACACGGTCTTGTTGCTCGTCCCGGCTGCCCAGATGTTGGCCAGTTCCTGCTTCGATCTTAAATAAGCTCATGATTATAGGTAAATTAAACGACACATTTGCAGATATTTTGCTGCCGGGTCCAGGCAGCCTGCATTGACAAGCCCTCAAAGCTGTAACATTATTGTCAAAGCGACTCAATTGCAAGTGATAATTGTATACTATGCAGCGTACCCGACGAACGGCAGCTAAAATGTTGTAAGATGACCGTCCAAACCCTTGGGCTTGATCCGATGTAGACCGATGTAGACCGATGTGAACCGATGTAATAGCGATTGATAGCGATATGGCAGATATTCAAGAAATACAACACAGAATCATAGAGTTGGAAGTAGAGCACCGTGATTTGGACGCAGTGATTAATGCATTAATACTGGACGCCAGTCAGGATTCTTTGCAATTGCGGCGCTTGAAGAAGCGCAAGTTGCAGTTGAAGGATTATATTACATTGCTTAAAATGCAATTGGTTCCTGATGTGCCAGCTTGATCCGGGTAGCTTATTTTGACTTCTGACACTTCGGCTAATCCAGCCAACCCGGCGTCCACCACGCTTGCCGCCGATATTGGCACTCCAGCCATCGCTGCTGCCACCGTCGCGGGGCAGTACGATGGCGAGATCGAACAATTATTTTCTGAAACCGGCCCGCTGGCTGAAGCGGTGCAAGGTTTTCGCGCGCGCCAATCGCAAATTGATATGGCCAAGGCCATCGGTCATGCCATTGCTACACAAACCACGCTGGTGGCTGAAGCGGGCACGGGCACCGGTAAAACCTTCGCCTATCTGGTGCCTGCCCTCACCTGGGGCGGCAAGGTGATTGTTTCAACCGGCACCAAAAACTTACAGGATCAATTGTTTTTGCGCGATATTCCCACCGTGCGCAAAGCCCTCAAAGTGCCGGTCTCGGTGGCACTATTGAAAGGCCGCGCCAATTACGCCTGTCATTTTCATCTGGAGCGGATGTCGCAAAACGGGCGCTTGAGTTCACGCGAAGATGTCAGTTATCTACGTGAAATCAAACGCTTTATGCTTACCACCAAAAGCGGGGATAAGGCCGAACTGGCCAAAGTGCCGGAAAACGCCCTGATCTGGAATAGCGTGACCTCGACCCGCGATAATTGCCTGGGCGCAGAATGCCAATATTATCAGGATTGCTTTGTCATGAAGGCGCGCAAAGAAGCCCAGCAAGCCGATGTGGTGGTGGTCAACCATCATTTGTTTTTTGCCGATGTGGCGCTCAAAGACAATGGTGTGGCGGAATTGCTACCCAGTGCCAACACAATTATCTTTGATGAAGCGCACCAGTTGCACGATACCGCCAGCCTGTTTTTTGGTGTCACGGTATCGACCGCGCAAATGCTGGAGTTGTGTCGTGATGTGCTGGCCGAAGGCTTGACCCATGCGCGTGACGGTGCCGACTGGCCGCAAGCGGTAGCCCCGGTTGAGTTGGCGGCGCGCCAGTTACGCCTGTGTCTGCCGCAGGAAGGCGCAAAACTGGCGGCGCATCAAATTATGCCGTCCAGTGATTTTTACCCGGTTCTGGAAAGCTTGCGCCAAGCCCTGGATGAAATGACAGAAACCTTGAAACAACAAGCCGAACGCGCCGAAACCATCGACCAATGCCGCATCCGCGCGCTGGAGTTGCTGCAACAATTGGGGCAATGGCAAAGTGCCTCAAATCAAGCAAAATCGCAAACCCAATCCAATGCCAATGCCGCGCCTGAGCAGGCCGATGGTGAAAGCGTGGTCTGGGTCGAAGCCTATGCCTCATCGCTGCATCTACACCGCACCCCCTTGTCGATTGCGCCGATTTTTAACAAGCAGCGCGAAGGCGCGCCGCGCGCCTGGATTTTTACCTCGGCCACGCTGGCGGTGAAACGAGATTTCCGCCACTTTGCCCAGCGCATGGGTTTGGAGAATGAAATTGCACTTTCCTGGCCCAGCCCCTTCAATTATCTTGAACAAGGCATTTTATATGTGCCCACGGGCTTGCCGCAGCCAAGTGACAGCACTTATATCGACGCCGTGGTCGATGCCGCCATTCCCGTGATCGAGGCAGCGGGTGGGCGCGCTTTTCTACTGTGTACCACCTTGCGTGCGGTGGCGCGCTCGGCCGAGCGTCTGCGCGCAGAAGCCGAACAACGGGCCTGGCCTTACCCTTTATTTGTGCAAGGCGAAGCCGGGCGCACCGAATTGTTGGATCGCTTTCGCGCGGCCGGCAACGGCGTATTGGTGGGCAGCCAAAGTTTTTGGGAAGGGATCGACGTGCGCGGCGAAGCACTGGCTTTGGTGATTATCGACAAACTGCCTTTTGCCCCACCGGACGACCCGGTCTTGGCGGCACGGGTCGCGCAAATGGAAAGAATGGGCCTCAACGGCTTTATGGATCATCAATTGCCCGAAGCAATTATCAACTTAAAGCAGGGGGCAGGGCGCTTGATTCGTGATGAAACCGATCGCGGCGTCTTGATGATTTGTGACCCGCGCATCATTTCCAAATCCTACGGCAAACGCATTTGGCAAAGCTTGCCGCCTTTTAAGCGTAGCCGGGAACTGACAGAGATTCAAGCGTTCTTTACTGCATAATCCGGGATTATGCACATTTTATTGCACGTCAATTTGGCTTGGGTGCGTTGGGCTGCGGATTCTGTAAACTGTTTTTTTCAACAGTATCATTTTGGCGACACCCAAAGTGGAGAATGTCGCGTAAAATGTCTGTTCGCCTCCCGTACTCTCCATCGATTATGTCAAATTTACCTGATTCTCCTGTCTTCGCGCCCGCACCTTCGCATCATGTCGATAGCAGCGTGTTGCGCCTTTCCGTTTTGCACACCTTGTGTGCGCTGGGTTGGCAATATCTGTCGCCTGCGGCTTGTCTGGAAAAACGCGCCGATCCGGCATCGCCCTTATTGCCTTCTTCCTTGGTGCATTTCTTGCAGCAGCAGCGTGTCAGCCATCTGGGGCAAACCCATTCACTCACGCCGGGCTCAATTGAGCAAGTGATGCGCGAGCTGAAGTTCAACTGTAAAGAAGGCAATTGGTTGCAAGCCGGCCAGGCATGGTTTGATAAATTGCTGAGTGGGATCAGCACCCATGATTTCACGGAGGCGGGGCAAAGAGTGCCACTGACCATACCCCTGATCGATTGGAATAATTTCAAAAACAACCAGTTTGAAGTGAGCGAGAGCGTTGTCATGCATGCGCGGCATGGCGTGCTCAAGGCTGAAGTCGATCTGGTCTGCTTCGTCAATGGTCTTCCCCTGTGTTTGATTGCACTCAATGATAGCGTGGAAGCGGGCATTGCCAGCCATTTGGCGCATCAACAAAGCATTCCCAATCTGTATGCCTGTGCGCCCTTGTATGTGGCGCTCGATCAACGCAGCGGCGTATATGGCACCTGGCAAACCGGCCCCAAGTTTTGGACCCGCTGGCGTGAAGAAGCTTGGACCAATCAAAATTTACAACAGTTCAAACAGGCCGAATTACCCGCCTGTGCGGCCAAAACCCTGTTTGCGGCACAAAAGCCTGCGCTCAGGAAGGCGTTGCAAGCCAGGTGCCATAGTGCCTTAACCGACGCCGATCAGCTTTTAATTGGCATGTTGCATCCGCAGCGCTTGCTCGACATTGTTCAATCCTCGGTTTTATTTGATGCGCGACATGGCCGCCTGGTGGCACGCAGCCATCAATATTTTGCCGTCAAACGCCTGGTGGCACGGCTGGAAACCATCGAAACTGGCGGACGGCGCAATGGTGGCGTGGTCTGGCATACCACGGGCTCGGGTAAATCATTAACCATGGTCTTACTCATCAATGCCTTGCGGCGGCATCCGGTCTTGCAGGATTGCACCATCGTTGTGGTGACCGATCGTATCGATTTACAAGATCAACTCACCAAAAAATTCATGCAAAGCGGCAGTTTTGGCGAAGCATGGCTGCGTCGTGTGGGCAAGAAAGTCCCGGTGCGTACCTCCCACGAATTGGCGCGCCGAATCAGTGACGGCAACGAGAAAATCATCTTCACGCTGGTGCATAAATTTAACGATGCACTGTTGCGGCAAGAATGCAATAACCCGACCGACAAAGTGATTGTCCTGGTCGATGAAGCGCACCGCAGCCATGGCGGGCAATTGCATCAGCGCATGCGGCGCGTACTCAAGCGTGCCGCCCTGGTGGCGTTT
>CAMBDR010000229.1 GCA_945864765.1 Janthinobacterium lividum
CCCGTATCCTTGTCTGCCAATTTCGTGCGTCCGCCGCCAGCGACGCGTATGCGTGTGCGTCCGTCCGCATTGTGGGGAGGTGGCGTCTCCGAAGCCAGTTCAGTGAGACCCGCGTGAATTGTCGTTCTCGACATGCCAATCGCTTTGGCAACCAAACTGACTCCGCCCCTGCCAAGGCTGCGTGCTTCGGTTGCCGCCCAAACACGCAAACCAGCTTCATCCAGTCTACTGGATAAAGCCTGATATTTTGCCTCGATTGTCGTCATGTCAGTCATGACGCGATAATAGCGGTTTTCCCTTAATTGTTCAAGTTATTTTTGCTCAATCCCTTAAATCGCGCCCTTCCCAGTCTACCGATACCAAAACGCGAATACCAGGGCCAGAGGCAGCCGTGACGGTAGCCGGTGCGGTAACCAGGGTTTTACTGACGGGCGGGGTGGTGGTGGCGTGGCTGGATGCGGCTAAGGTAACTAATAATGCAGTGGTGGTGATGGTGGCGATGGTGGACAAGTTCAAAGCGAAAGACTTCATGTACTTCCTTATATTGTGGGATTAAGACGGTTGGCATTGAACCGTGACTTCAGGTGGAAAGTACACCGGATTCATGCTGTGTTTTTTAAGTGTGCCGAATTGTAAATGGGAAATGCTTAAAGTGCAAGCTATCAGGCCCTGGTTTAGATAAATCAATCTAAAACCAGGCTAAAACCAGAATTTTGCGCTTATTTAACGCTCATTTGGCATAAACCACCGGCCCATATTTGTAGTTTTTCGCACATTGGCTACTGCATTCGCTGCCCAGCATATGCACCATAATGCTGCCGCTATTATTGCGCGCATGCACATGCCCCACGCCATCGATATCGCCACCCTTGGCATCGGTGGGTGAACCGGATAGCCAATCCCATTGGCCGCGCGGGGTTTTGGAACCTGTGCCAATATTAATCTGCGCCTTCACATTGGCCGCTTTCTCCAGCAAAGGCGAATTACCGCAAGTGGCGCGATTGGAATCGGACGAGCACATGTATTGATCATTTTGTCCGGCGTAAATGGTATAAAACCGCACTTCCGGGTGGTGCGTTGGACTCTTGCTCAAGGATTTTTTATCTTTGGTGCCAGTCCAGGCATTGATGCCGGGGGACGCTGAGTCCGGGTAAAAGCCAAAGGTATCGGGTACGAAGATATTTTGTGAGCCGCAGGTGGCGACAAAGGGGTTGGCAAAACCGGCCAAAATGCAGGAATCCAAACCATGCAAGCCACCCGCAATATTCACAAAGCGGCGCACTTGCGGCCAATTTTTATAGTGCGTCAGCGTGGCCATACCCAAACTGACGCCCAGTGAATGGCCGATGATGTCAACCCGATCTTTACCCGTGTATTGCTTCACCGCCTGAATGAATTTGTCGATTTTTTCATAGCGCGCAGGCTCGTGATAATTGAGTTGTTCGGACGCGCGCTCGACTTCATTGAGGTAGCTTAAACCAAATAATTCACAATCCTGATAACCCGCCGCTTTAAATTCTTCATACACCGAGCGCGGCGGCTTGGGGTAGCCGGGTACTTGAAAGGTGGGCGAATCCCAACTGGTGGCATTGTCGGCATTGCCATGCAGAAAAACCACCGGAGTTTTGCTGGCCGTGCAGTTGGCGGCACCGCCAAAACCGCCATATTCGCCCGCATTCGGTTTAAAGCCGCCCTCATATTGAAAGGCTTTGCCATTGCAAAACTTGCCGTCATACTTGCCGCAGTCAACGGCCCATCCTGCCTGGCTGGCAAGGCTGATTGCGCCAATCAGGGCGATGCGAAAGAAACTTGACATGGCAAAAACTCCGATCTTGGGTGTTATGGGTTGATTTTGCTAAATTTTGCAACTCGCCAGCATAAACCATGCGGCCAGAAACAAGATACCACCGAATGGGGTAATTGCACCCAATAGCCGTATATCGGTGAGCGCCATTGTGTACAGGCTGCCACAAAACAGGAGTATGCCCAACAACATCGCCCACCCGGCCTGTTGCAATCGGCGCATTTGGTTTGGTATTTGTTGCAAGAGTATGCCGATCAATAGCAGCCCAAGCCCATGCACCATGTGATAGGTGACGGCGGTTTGCCACACGCTCTGCATGGCAGGGCTGAGTATGGCTTTTAAGGCATGTGCGCCAAATGCGCCCGCCGCCACGGCAATGAACAGATTGGCAGCACCGAGGCGAATGAAGGAGAGGTTTTTCATACCCGCAATGGTAGTATACATCTGCCTGGGTGTCTATTTATTCGCTCATTGATTCGGTCAGCCAAGCTTATCTCGCTGTATGGGGACGCATTTTGGTCGTGTTTGGGCTGTAAATCCTTTAAAATGGCGTGTTCGCTGTTGCGCCAGCATTTTTCCATACGTAATGAGGGATTTTATTTATGTCAATTTCGAGTACCGCAGAAATCGTCGCAGAATTGCGCGCAGGCCGTATGGTCATTTTGGTAGATGAAGAAGACCGTGAAAACGAAGGTGATTTGGTCTTGGCGGCCGATTTTGTGACGCCGGAAGCCATTAATTTTATGGCCAAATATGCGCGCGGCCTGGTTTGTTTAACCTTAACCGAAGAGCGTTGCAATTTCCTCGGTTTGCCGATGATGACCACGCGCAATGGCACTTCTTACGGTACCAATTTTACAGTGTCGATTGAAGCGGCCGAGGGTGTTACCACCGGTATTTCAGCGGCAGACCGCGCCCGTACCATCCAGGTAGCCATTGCCAAAGACAGCGTGCCGGGTGATATCGTACAGCCGGGCCATATCTTCCCGGTCAAGGCGCAGCGCGGCGGCGTATTAATGCGCGCCGGCCATACCGAAGCGGGTTGCGATTTGGCCGAAATGGCCGGTTTAACGCCAGCCTCGGTCATTTGCGAAATCATGAAAGACGATGGCACCATGGCGCGTCTGCCGGATTTGCTCGAATTTGCCCAGCAACACAAGCTGAAAATTGGCACCATTGCCGATTTGATTCAATTTCGCAATCAAAATGAAAGCCTGGTCGAGCGGATTGGTGAGCGCATCATCCATACCGTGCATGGTGATTTCAATATGATCGCCTATCGCGACAAACCCAGCGGGTCGGCCCATTTGGCACTGGTGCATGGCACCATTCGCCCGGAATCGGACATCCTGGTGCGGGTGCATCAACCGGTTTCGATTCTGGATTTACTGGAAACTCAAAGTCACCAACATTCGTGGAATTTGGCATCGGCCATGCAAGCCATTTGTGAAGCCGAGAGTGGCGTTTGCGTGTTACTCAATTGTGAAGGCTCGGCCGAGCGGATGTTTGGCCTGCTTGCCAGCATCGATTTACCGGTTGATCAACGGCCACGTGCCGCCAAAATGGATTTGCGCACCTATGGCATTGGTGCGCAGATTTTACGGGATGTGGGCGTGGTCAAAATGAAATTATTGGCCAAGCCGCGCAAAATGCCATCGATGCATGGATTTGGTTTGGAAGTGGTGGGTTATCAGGCGCAACCAGATTTGGTGGCTTAATGTTGTAAGATGCTGTAAGGTTTTTATTTGCTTGTTACTTAAGTTGTTATTTAAAAAAGATAGGAGTCATCATGACTGTCGGAACGTATGAAATGAATATCAGTGGCGAGGGTTTGCGTATCGGTATTGTGCAAGCCCGTTTTAATGAAGATGTGTGCCATGGTTTGCTCTCATCCTGCCTGTCAGAACTGAAGCACCTGAGTGTGGCAGATGAAGATATTTTGCACGTCACCGTGCCCGGTGCGCTGGAAATTCCGCTGGCTTTGCAAAAAATGGCCGAAACTCGCCAGTTTGATGCACTCATCGCCCTGGGTGCGGTGATCCGCGGTGAAACCTATCATTTTGAATTGGTCTCCAATGAATCCGGCTCGGGCATTAGCCGGGTCAGTCTGGATTACAGCATTCCCATTGCCAATGCGGTGCTCACCACCGAGAACGATGAGCAAGCCGAAGTGCGCATGGCTGAAAAAGGCAGTGATGCGGCGCGGGTGGCGGTTGAAATGGCCAATTTGGTGATTGCGCTGGATGAATTGGCCCGTGCCGGCGAAGAA
Organism: Janthinobacterium lividum; assembly: GCA_945864765.1. Classification (GTDB taxonomy): domain Bacteria; phylum Pseudomonadota; class Gammaproteobacteria; order Burkholderiales; family Burkholderiaceae_D; genus CAMBDR01. Next base: position 4,074 of record CAMBDR010000229.1, read on the forward strand.
GAATAGCCATGAATGATAAAAATCAACACGCCAACCCAAATAAAAGCCGCACCCCGCGCCACCGTGCGCGGGAGTTTGCCTTGCAGGGTTTATATCAATGGATTATGAGCCAGGATGGTGCTGCGGTGGTGGTGGAGCATATCCGCTCGGCGCATGGCTTTGAAAAAGCCGATACCGATCATTTTGAAAGCCTGATGTATGGCTGCATCAAACAAGCGGAGTCATTGCGCCAGCAATTGAGCCCTTTGATTGATCGGGGCCTTAGTGAGTTGTCGCCGATTGAACACGCGGTGCTGTTGTTGGGCGCGTATGAATTGGTGCATCACCCGGAAATTCCCTATCGTGTGGTGATTAATGAAGCGGTGGAATTGACCAAATCGTTCGGCGGCATCGACGGCCATAAATATGTGAACGGGGTGTTGGATAAATTGGCGGCGCAAGTGCGGCAAGTTGAAGTAAAAGCACGCGCCGGTTGAAAGTAGGGTGGGCACCCCGTGCCCACGCGTCGATGCGACTGCCTGATTGTTGCTTGGCTGTTGCCTGATTACGCGTGGGCACAGGTGCCCACCCTACGGATATTACGCCTATAAAGCCGCCATTTGGTCTTTGGTTTCAGCCTTGGCTTCTTCATGCGCGGCTTCATTCTTCTTTGCCAGGGGCAGTACCGGGGTCAGACTGCTTGTTATCGCTTTGCCGCTGGCAACTTGCTTCAAGCGACTGTATTCAGCCAACACGCGGGAACCATAACCGGCATCATTCACAAACGCCGCTGCACCCACATAGCTCTTCAAGCCCGCTTCAACCGAACCACCACGCACCACAAAATCACGCAAAATCATGGCTCCGACTTTGATGTTGGCAACCGGGTTGAGCGCTTCTTTAATACCGCCCAGTTTTTGAAAGCGCGCATGGTGTATCTTGGACATGACTTGCATCAAGCCTTGCGCACCCATGGGGCTTTCAGCGATGGGGTTAAAGCCCGATTCAATCGCCACCACGGCCAAAATCAATAAAGGATCGACTTCGGTTTCTTGCCCGGTCTGGTAAGTGGTGCCCACCAGAGCCAGCGTGGCGTCATAAGCGACCCGATAGCGTTTGGAAAGCCAATTGGCCACTACTTGCTGCTGTTGCAAAATGTCGGCATCGCTCTCGGTCCAGCCTGCACCGGACATGGTGGCGGGTGTGATCGAAAACTTATTGGTGAATTTGCTGGCGTTGAGGTTGGCTTCCTTATTACCAAAATTGGTGCCGGAACTATTGGCAGCGCGAGCGGTTTTGAAAGGGGTATCAGGACTCACCGGGTTATTGCTGGGTGACATGGCTGATTCGCGTGTGGTAGAAGCGTCGGTAATGGGTTGGGATGACTGGATTGCAGGTGCGGGGCTAATCCGGGCCAAACTGGCTTGAATGCGATGTAAGGATTCTGGTTTGGCATACACCATGCCAGCCAGGCCGAGGCTGATTAAACCCAAAAGCATCAAGGTTTGTTTTGCTGTTGCTAATAAACCACGCATAGTGTGGTGTGCGACGAGAATGAAACTGCCTGAATGGCCGACTGAAGCTTTTAGCGCAGCCCATGTTGCAAGGTTAAATTTTGAAAACATATTATTCCCCTGAATAATCGCGGCGCGCACCAACCCAACTGCGGATTTGCAGTACGACACCGAATATCAGAAATATCGTCAATTGGCGCAGAATGCACGCAAAAGACGCCGTCAGATTTGCCTGGCCAGAATTGCTTGGCATGAGGTAAGCGCACAGCACCCACTCGACAAATCGTTACACCGGGGAAAGGCAGAAGCCTTAAGAAAAAACACTCCATAATGTTGTTGGGGCCCCGAACCCCGTGAATGATGTGGTCAACTGTTTGGCTGACCTCGGTTCTGTTTTACACGGTGGCATCACGCAAAAAACAGTTTTTTCATCAAGTGAGGCAGATTGTAAAAGGCCTTTTATATCAAGTCAATACTATCAAACGCGTTTGTTATAACTTTTGTGTCTGACTTTTTTCACTGTCGCATCACAAAACTGAATAGAATCAAGTACTTGATAGATTTACCTGACTAATTGAATTCACATTCAAAAAAACAAAAAAACTTATGAAATATTCTGACTTACGCGACTTTATTTCTCAATTGCAACGAAATGGCGAGTTGAAGACGGTGGACATGCCTGTTTCGCCTCACCTTGAAATGACCGAATTGTGCGACCGCACATTGCGCATGGCTGGCCCGGCTCTGTTATTTACGCAACCAATCGGCCATACTATTCCGGTTTTAGGGAATCTTTTTGGCACGCCGCACCGGGTTGCGCTAGGAATGGGGGCGGATGATATCAGTGAGCTACGTAAAATTGGCCATGTATTGGCAAGCCTAAAAGAACCTGAGCCACCCAAGGGTTTTAAGGATGTCATGGGTATGGGCAGTTTGATCAAGGCGGTATGGGATATGGCACCCAAGGTTTTGCGCAGTGCAGCATGCCAGGAGATCGTTTGGGAGGGCAATCAGGTTGATTTGGCGGCATTGCCAATTCAACATTGTTGGCCGGGTGATGTGGCACCTTTAATCACCTGGGGCTTGGTGATTACCAAGGGGCCGCATAAAAAGCGGCAAAACCTTGGCATTTATCGCCAACAAGTGCTCTCGCGCAATAAAGTCATTATGCGCTGGTTGGCGCATCGGGGTGGCGCGTTGGATTTTCGCGAACATGGCATCGTTAACAAGGGGCAGCCTTATCCGATTGCCGTGGCCTTGGGGGCCGACCCTGCCACTATTCTCGGTGCGGTGACGCCGGTGCCGGACAGTTTATCGGAATACCAGTTCGCCGGTTTGTTGCGCGGTAGCCGCACCGAACTGGTCAAAGCTATCGG
>CAMBDR010000230.1 GCA_945864765.1 Janthinobacterium lividum
GAATTGAAAGAATCCAAAAACAAGCCGCAACCCTGAGCGCGCCATTTAATTATTGACTTGATTGGCTTGATTTGGCTCATTTGCCTTAATCCGGCTCATTTGCCTTAATTGGCCGAGGTTGGCGTTCAAAGCCGAAACGGCGGGCAATCTCGTGCTCGGCTATGGCTTGCACGGTCAAGCCATTCCACAGCAAATCTTGCGATGGCGTGCCTTTCTGGTAGGCCAGTTCCAACCAGGTCGTTAAATAGTCTTCCGTTAGTGCTTGCTCTTGATAGCATAATTGATCAAGGCAACCGAGCCAGTCGCGGTCATCCATGCAGGCAAGCTTGCCATCACTCTCTAATAGAAGGTGGGCTTGATCGGTCAGCCATACCGCATCAATTTGACCCAGCACTTCACCGGTTTGTAAAACCAGGCCCTGGGCCGGGTCGCTGTGTACAATGAAGGGCGTGATGGCCAGATCAATAAATACCCGTTGTGGCCCATTTTGAAAAAACCAGCAACCGCGTTCATCCATGCCATAGTTGCGCTGGATAAAAGCCAGCAGGGCAGGGTGGCGTATGGTCTCGCCGGGCAAGCCCAAAGTCTGGGCGCGCTCATCGCGCATACGCCAGAGCCCGCGTGCATCCAGCGCTAACCAGCCATAACAATGCGGCACTTTGGGCCACTTCGCCATCGCTTGTCGAACAATTTCATCCATGCTGTGCTTCCAAATTGGTGTGACTGAGAAAATACGCCGTGACCCGTTGTGGCAACCAATCCAATCTGCCCGGTAGTGGGCCGCTGGCAAATCCAACGTGGCCGCCATGTTCCGGGTATTCCAGCGTCACGCAGGCGGCGGCCTGCTGCGGCAAGTGTTGGCCCGGCAAAAAAGGATCATTTTTTGCATTGATGACCAAGGTCGGCACCGTGATGTCCGACAACACATGCTTGGCACTGGCACGCTGCCAATAGTCATTGGTGTCGCGGTAGCCATGCAGCGGTGCAGTGACGATGTTGTCAAACGCATATAAGTCGTTGGCGGCCAACATTTGTTCACGATCAAACAAGGCCGGAAACTGCTGTAGCTTGATTAAACATTTGGGCTTCAAGGTGCGTAAAAAGACTTGGGTGTAAATCCGGTTAAAGCCGCGTGACAGCGCCGCACCACCCTGGGCCAAATCGAGCGGGGCCGACACCGCGCACGCCGCATCAACAATTTCAGCCTGATGTTGCGCTTCCCCCAGCCAGCGCAATAAGGCGTTGCCACCCAGCGACACGCCAGCCGCAAATAAAGGCCCGCTGTGGCGTTGCCGCAATTGCTGCATGATCCAGGCAATTTCCGCCGCATCGCCAGAATGGTAAAACCGTGGCGCGTGATTAATTTCGCCGGAGCAACCACGAAAATGCGGTACGGCACCATGCCAACCCAGCTCGCTCAGGTGCTTCATCCAACTGCGCGCATAATGGCTGTGCGAAGAACCCTCCAGCCCATGAAATAACACCAGCAGCGGCTTGCCCGCTTCGCCATCGATAAAATCGACATCGATAAAATCGGCATCGGGCGTGGTCCAGCGTTCTCGCCGATACGCAGGCGTGGACAGCGGGATACATTTTGCCGGGTAAATGGTTTGCCAATGGCCATTTGGTAGCCAAACGGGGGCGTGGTAGCCAGATATCACGGTGTTTGACGAAGTGGCTGGCGCAGTGGCTGGTGAAGTGGCTATTGACATCAATGACCTTTTGCCACGCTACCCGCTTTCATGCGGTAGGCGGTGCCACAATACGGGCATTGCACCTGGCTGTGGTGTGCCAGATCGAGAAAAACCTTGGGGTGGGATGACCAGAGCGGCATGTTTGGGTTAGGGCAATAGGCGGGCAATTGGCTGGCGTCCAGTTCGACGGCGGGGGCGGCCGATTTAATTTCACTCATGGAGTTTCCTTGTTGATAATGATTTGACAAGCGCAGCCGGGTTGCGTTGATTGCGGCGCGCCAAAAGCTAGATTTTAACGGATTCGGGCAAACAATAAAATTCATCGGGTAAAATAGCACTCTTTTAGCCAAGAAAATTTTGCTATGGCGCTTAATAAGGCGACTCAGGCACGACAATGGATTGCCTTGTGATCAAACATTCCCTTTTTCAGACTCATTCCCCTGTGCATTGCTTGATTGGCATGACGACTTTGGCCGGGTTTGGGCTGGTTTCACGATTTGTGTCCCGATTTGTGTCCCGATTTGTGTTGCGATTTGTGTCGGCTTGTGATGGGGACTGCTCATGAATTTACCTGCGGATGAAGACGAAAAAGTCTACCGCGAAGGCTTAAAAATGGGCATGCCAACCTTGTTTGGCATTGCCGCCTGGGGCTTGGTGGTGGGTGTGGCGATGGTAAAAACCAATCTTACCGTGATGCAAGCGCTGGGCATGACCTTGCTGGTGTTTGCTGGCTCGGCCCAATTGGCATCACTACCCTTGATGGCGGTTGGCGCGCCGATTTGGGTGATTTTTGCCACAGCCCTGGTCGTCAATTTACGCTTTGTGATTTTTTCAGCACTGTTGGCACCCCATTTCGCCCATTTGCCTTGGCATAAACGCTTTATTTTGGGCTATACCGCTGGCGATTTAACGGTTGCGTTGTTTTTACAACGCTTTCCCAGCGATACACCTGCACTCGGTAAGGTCTCTTATTTGAAGGGTTTGCTGTACCCGAATTGGACGGCATGGCAAATTGGTTCGATTGCGGGGATTTTTATCGGCAGCCAAATTCCGTCGCAATGGGGTTTGGGTTTTGCCGGCACCTTGGCCATTGTCTGTGTCGCGATTCCGCTCATCACCAATCGGGTGGTGTTGTCGGGCGTGGGTGTGGCTGGCGTGGTGGCGGTATGGGCTTACCATTGGCCATTTAAATTGGGTATTTTGGCGGGGGTGATTGCGGGTATGCTGGTTGCGATGGCGGTTCAGGAATGGACACAGCGAGGCCGACATGACTGATCTTGAAGTTTGGGTAACGATTCTTTTATTGTCGCTCGCAACTGCCTTGACGCGCACCACGTTTGCTTTGCTCGGCCACCGGATTGTGATTCCGCCGCGCATTCAGGAAGCCTTGCGCTACGCACCCGCCTGCGCCTTGGCGGCGATTATCGTGCCGGATCTGCTGATGGTGCATAATGCCACCTTAAATATTGATGAGGTGCAATTAAATTTCCATAATTATAAGTTGATCGCAGGCATTGCGGCGATTGCTTTTTATTGGGTAAAGCGCGATATGTTGCTGATGATTATGTTTGGTATGCTCTTATTCACGGCTTTGCGCTTGTGGTTTCCATTGTCTTAAGCTGTAATTCTCAAATTAGCATAAAAATGATTTTATAAAAATGCTGCACTGCGGTAGAATAGTGCTTCTTATCCACCCGACCTCTTGAACCGATATGCAATCAGCTCTACAATTACAACGACTCTCTGATCTTATTGATCGCCAGCAACTGCAAGGCAAACGGGTTTTTATCCGCGCCGACCTGAATGTACCGCAAGATGATGCGGGTAACATTACCGAAGATACGCGCATTCGCGCCTCCGTACCTGCGATTCGCGCTGCTGCCGCTGCGGGTGCCAAAGTGATGGTGACTTCCCATCTGGGCCGCCCCACCGAAGGCGAATATAAGCCGGAAGACAGCTTGGCCCCGGTTGCCGACCGTTTAAGTGAATTATTAGGTCAAACCGTTGAACTCAAGCAAAATTGGGTCGATGGGGCTGGTTTGGCGCAACTGGCCAATGGCAGCGTGGTGTTACTCGAAAATTGCCGCTTGAATCGTGGCGAGAAAAAAAATAGCGATGAATTGGCGCAAAAAATTGCAGCTTTATGTGATGTGTATGTTAACGACGCCTTTGGCACCGCGCACCGGGCTGAAGCCACCACCCACGGCGTGGCCAAATTTGCCCCCATCGCTTGTGCCGGCCCTTTGTTGGCCGCCGAGCTGGATGCGCTGGGCAAAGCCTTGCACGCACCCGCCCGCCCGCTGGCCGCGATTGTGGCCGGTTCCAAAGTATCGAGCAAGCTGACTATTTTAAAATCCTTGGCCGATAAGGTGGATAATCTGATCGTTGGCGGCGGTATCGCCAATACCTTTATGCTGGCTGCTGGCTTGAACGTGGGTAAGTCCCTGGTTGAAGCCGATTTGGTTGATGAAGCACGTGCCATTATTGAGATGATGGCCAAACGCGGCGCGCAAGTGCCGATTCCTGTGGATGTGGTCTGTGCCAAAGAATTTTCGGCCACCGCCGTGGCCGCCACCAAGGACGTGGCCGAGGTGCAAGACGACGATATGATTTTGGATATCGGCCCGAAAACCGCTGCCATGCTGGCCGAGCAAATCGCCAAGGCCGGCACGGTGGTGTGGAATGGCCCGGTGGGGGTATTTGAATTTGATCAATTCGGCGGCGGCACCAAAACGCTGGCATTGGCCATTGCTGAATCGAAGGCGTTTTCCATCGCTGGCGGTGGGGATACCCTGGCGGCGATTGCCAAATATGGGATTGGCGATAAAGTGGATTACATTTCCACGGGTGGTGGTGCTTTCCTGGAATTTTTGGAGGGGAAAACCCTGCCTGCGGTGGAAATATTGATGCAAAGAGCCAAGGCTTAATCGTTACCTCATTTATATACTTATTTGCATACTCATTTGCATACTTTTCAAGGAATATTATGTCTCGCGGAACTAAAATTGTCGCAACAGTCGGCCCAGCATCGAATAATCATGAAATCCTGGTGCGCATGATACGCGCTGGTGTGAATGTGGTGCGTTTGAACTTTTCTCATGGCAAGGCGCAAGACCATATCGACCGTGCCGCCATGGTGCGCGTCGCAGCAGCCGAAGTGGGGCGTGAAGTGGCGATTATGGCGGATATGCAAGGCCCTAAAATTCGTGTTGGTAAATTTGAAAACGGTAAAATTTTCCTTGAAAAAGGCGATAAATTCATTCTCGATGCGCGCTGGGGTGAAAAAGGCGAACTCGGTAATCAGGAACGAGTCGGGCTCGATTACAAAGCCTTGCCGCGTGATTTAAAAGGTAATGATGTTTTATTACTTAATGACGGCTTGATTGTGTTGATTGTTGAAAAAATCGTCGGCAGTGAGATTTTTACCACAGTGCAAATTGGTGGGGAATTATCAAATAACAAAGGAATTAACCGCCAAGGTGGTGGTTTGACTGCGCCAGCCTTAACTGCCAAAGACATGGAAGACATTAAAACGGCGATGAGCTTTCAAGCGGATTATCTTGCTATCTCCTTTCCAAAAAATGCCACCGATATGGAAATGGCGCGACAACTGGCGAATATCGCCGGAGAGCCGTATAATCACAAGCCGATGATGATTGCGAAAATTGAGCGGGCTGAAGCGATTCCGGTTTTGCAAGAAATTTTGGATGCATCGGACGGCATCATGTTCGCACGCGGCGATTTGGCGGTGGAAGTGGGTAATGCAGCCGTGCCAGCCTTGCAAAAGCGTATGATACGCATGGCGCGGGCTTCCAACAAGTTGGCCATTACCGCCACCCAAATGATGGAATCGATGATCGTCAACGCCAGCCCCACCCGGGCCGAAGTATCGGACGTGGCCAATGCGGTATTGGATGGCACCGATGCGGTGATGACTTCGGCTGAAACGGCATCGGGTAAATATCCGGTGGAAACCGTGGAAATGATGGCGGCGGTGTGTGTGGAAGCAGAAAAATCGGAATCCTATGAGCTTGATTCCGATTTCATGAATGTACGTTTTACCCGGATTGACCAATCGGTGGCCTATGCGGCTTTATTTACCGCGCATCATTTACATGTGAAAGCGATTGTTGCCCTGACTGAATCGGGTTCCACTTCGCTCTGGATGAGTCGGCATAATATCGCCACCCCGATTTTTGCCTTGACACCCAGCGTGGCAACTCAGCGTAAGGCGGCGTTGTTTCGCAATGTGAGAACATTTAATTTGGCGCAATCAAATGACCGTGACGCCGTATTGCGCGCAGCGGAAACCTTGATGTTGGCCAATGGCGTGGTGGAAATGGGCGACACGATTGTGGTCACCTGGGGCGAACCGATGGGGCAGGTGGGCGGCACCAATGCGCTGAAAATTGTGCGTGTGGGTGAGTATCAATAGGCCGGTATCGCCATTGGAAGCAAAGAAGCTACGCATAACCGAATTTGTTTTACCGATTTTCTTTTTGGAGTTTACACTATGGCACTCGTATCAATGCGTCAATTGTTGGATCATGCGGCAGAACACGGTTATGGTATTCCTGCGTTCAATGTTAATAACCTGGAGCAAGTGCAAGCCATTATGATTGCTGCCGATGAAATCGGTTCGCCAGTCATCATGCAAGCTTCGGCAGGTGCGCGCAAATACGCGGGCGAAGCGTTTTTGCGGCATTTGATTGATGCGGCAGTGGAAGCCTACCCGCATATTCCCTTGGTCATGCATCAAGACCACGGCCAATCACCCGCCGTTTGCATGACGGCAATCCGCTCCGGCTTTACCTCGGTGATGATGGATGGTTCGCTCATGGCCGATGGCAAAACCGTGGCCAGCTATGAATATAATGTGGCCGTATCGCAAGAAGTGGTGAAGTTTTCCCATGCCATCGGCGTGACCGTGGAAGCGGAACTGGGCGTGTTGGGTTCGCTCGAAACCATGCAGGGCGATAAAGAAGATGGCCACGGCGCAGAAGGCAAAATGACGCGCGAAGATTTGCTCACCGACGTGGCGCAAGCGGCCGAATTTGTGCAATTAACCCATTGCGACGCGTTGGCGATTGCGATTGGCACCTCGCATGGTGCCTATAAATTCACCAAAAAGCCAACCGGCGAAATTTTGGCCATGCACCGCGTCAAAGAAATCCACGCACGCATTCCCAACACCCATTTGGTGATGCATGGTTCGTCCCAGGTGCCGCAAGATTTGCTGGAAGAAAT
>CAMBDR010000231.1 GCA_945864765.1 Janthinobacterium lividum
CCTTGCGGGTAGACTTCCCAACCCATGTCGGACACGCCCATCAGGTTGGGCGCAGGTACGGGCGGGGTGGCGGCAGAACACCACATGCGCATGTAATAGTTGATGCCCAAAAAGTCCATCGGCTGGGCGATGATGTCCATATCGCCCGCTTGTACCACATCGCACACGGGCAGATCTGGCCCTTGCGGATACTGTTTAAGGAACAGCGGGTCCATATACCAGCGTACAAACTGGGCGTATTCGCGTGCTGCCAGCGCTTGGTCGGCGGCGCTGTCGGTGGCGGGCTGGGCCGGGCTTTGGTTGAGCACAATCCCCAGTGGGGCGCTAACGCCCGCCGCGCGCATCGCCTGCAGCGCCAAACCGTGCGAGAGCAGTAAATGGTGGGCCACGCGCAGCATGATTTTTTTATCCTGAAAGCCAGGCGCAAAACGGCCCAGTTCATTACCCAGCACGGCGGTACACCAAGGTTCATTGTGGGTGCAAATGCTGGCCACGCGCCCGTTCAGGCGCAGGCCCATCACACGTGCGTACTCGGCAAACTGGTAAGCGGTATCACGCGCTTCCCAGCCGCCTTGGTCTTGCAAGCCCTGCGGTAAATCCCAATGGTACAGCGTCACATGGGCGGCAATGCCGCGCGCCTGCAAACCATCGACCAGGCGATCATAAAAGGCCAAACCCTCATCATTCCATGCGCCATAACCCAAAGGCTGCACCCGCGACCAGGAAATCGAAAAACGATAGGCATCCACGCCCAGCGATTTGATGATGTCCAAATCCGATTCCAGCCGATTGTAATGGTCACAGGCCACATCACCGGTATCCCCATTCAACACTTTGCCGGGGATATGGGAATAGGTATCCCAGATCGAGGGGCCACGGCCACCCTGGTTGGCGGCACCTTCAATTTGGTAGGCGCTGGTGGCGACACCCCATTGGAAATTGTTCGGAAAAATTAAAGTCGTCATAGGTCACCATGGGGGGGCGGGTTAACAAGTCAAATCCGGTTTTCGCTGGCGGCATCAAACAGCGAAACGTGGTTGGCGTGAATGTGTGCGTACACGGTCTCGCCTTTTTCCGTTTTCAAGCGTGCATCGCAGGTTACGCCGACATCCAATGTGCCCAGCTTGAGCCATAACACTTGATTTGGCCCCATCGGTTCCACCAGCCGCACTTGCATCGGCTGGACGGGGCTACCTTCCTGGCCATCGGCAGTCAGGCTGATGCTGATGTCTTCCGGGCGCACCCCGAGCACCACTTGTTGCCCGTCCGTGGGTTGTTGGATAAAGCCATAATCAGACAGATTGAGCGTCAGCGTATCGCCCACAAATGTGGTTTTGCCGCCCGCCATTTGCAGTTTGCCCACAATAAAATTCATGCTGGGCGAACCCAAAAAGGCCGCCACATACATATTGGCCGGTTTGCTATACACCATGGCGGGCGTGTCAATTTGCTGAATCGCACCGCTACGCATGACGGCAATGCGCGAGGCCAGCGTCATCGCTTCCACCTGGTCGTGCGTCACATACACCATGGTGGCACCCAGATCGGCATGCAGTTCTTTCAGTTCGCGGCGCAATTCGGCGCGCAATTTGGCGTCCAGGTTGGAGAGCGGTTCATCGAATAAAAACACCGCCGCCTCCCGCACCAGCGCCCGCCCGATGGCTACCCGCTGGCGCTGCCCACCCGACAAATTGGCCGGTTTGCGCTGCAATAATTCTTTCAGATGCAGCATGCTGGCCGCACGCTCCACCCGTTTGGCAATTTCTGCCTTGGGCACGCCACTGATGCGCGGCCCAAACGCCATGTTTTGCTCCACCGTCATGGTGGGGTAGAGCGCATAGCTTTGAAACACCATGCCAATGCCCCGGTCTTTGGGGTCGGCCCAGGTGACATCATTGCCGCCGATGGCAATGCTGCCGTCGGTGACATCAATCAACCCGGCAATGGTGTGCAATAGCGTGGACTTGCCGCAGCCGGAAGGGCCGAGCAAGACCAGAAATTCGCCTTCGGCCACTTCCAGATTGAGTTTGCTGATGATGCTGTTGCCGCCCAGCTCGATATCGAGCGCTTGAATCGAAATATTTGCCATATGAATTAACCCTGATTAACCTTTAACTGCGCCAGAGGCGATACCGCGTACAAACCAACGTCCCGAGACGAGGTAAATGAGAAGAGGCACCGCCGAAGTGAGGATGGTGGCCGCCATATTGACGTTGTAGGCACGCTCCCCGAAGGTGCTGTTGACGATGTTATTGAGTTGCACGGTCATGGGTGAGAAATCAGTACCGCCAAATACCAGACCGAGCAAATAATCATTCCAGATACCGGTCACCTGCATAATGGTGGCCACAATCAGGATCGGGGTGGACATGGGCAACATCAATTCCCAGAAGATGCGCCAGAAGCCGCCGCCGTCTATCCGTGCCGCCTTAAACAATTCCTGCGGAATGCCGGCATAGTAATTGCGAAACAGCAGCGTCATGATGGGCATACCAAAGATGCCATGTATCACCACAATGGCCGGCAAGGAACCAAACAGACCAACCGAAGACAACATGCGCACCAATGGGTACATGATCACCTGGTAGGGTACGAAAACCCCGATCATTAATATGCCAAACAAAATATTGGCAAAGCGTGAGCGCCAGAATGCCAGTGCATAGCCATTGATGGCCCCCAGCGCAAGCGAAAAAATCACGCTCGGCACCACAATCAGCACCGAGTTCCAAAAGCCGGCTTTCAGGCCGTTACATTCCAGCCCGGTACAGGCACTGGACCATGCGGTGATCCATGGTTCAATGGTGGGCAACATCGGCAAGGCGAAGATGGAACTTTCGCGTACTTCGTCCATGGTTTTAAATGAGGTTACCAACATCACATACAGGGGCAGCAAGAAAAATGCGGCTGCCGAGAGCAGGAACAGGTAGGTGCCAATGCGTGCCGGGCTCATGCCTTTGCCGGGGCGCTTTGATTTGATGAGTGCCGTTGCCATTAATGTTTCCCCCCTTGTTGTGCTGCCTGATGTTTGCGCAAATAATAGTAAGGCACCAGCAAGGCAATCACCGTCAACAGCATCACCACCGATGCGGCAGAGGCAATGCCGATGTTGGCGCGCTGAAACAGGTTATCGAGAATAAATTTGGCAGGCACTTCACTGGCAAGGCCAGGGCCACCCTTGGTCATGGCCACCACCGCGTCAAACACCTTGATGGCGCCAATCGATTGCAAAATAAACGCGGTACCGACGGCACCACTGATCATGGGCAGCACAATGCTGATATACACGCGCCAAGTGGGAATGCCATCGAGCCGGGCAGCCTTCCAGATTTCGGAATCAACCCCGCGCAAACCGGCCAGCAAAATCGCCATCACCAGGCCCGCCGCCTGCCACACACCAGCCACAATGATGCAATACATCACCTTGTCTTGCGTGACGATCCAGTCCAGTTGAAAATCGGCAAACCCGAGCCGCCGCACTGCCGCCTGTATCCCCATTTCCGGGTTCAGCATCCACTGCCAAACCAGGCCCGTGACCACAAACGACATCGCATACGGATAAAGAAAAATGCTGCGGAACACGCTTTCGGCACGGATTTTCTGGTCAATAAACACCGCCATCAAAAAACCCAGCACCATACTGATGATAATCGACGCCAGGGCAAACCACAGCAAATTGGTCACCGAGATTTGCCAGCGTTCACTTGCGAACAGTTTATAGTACTGCTCAAGGCCAACGAAGTTGGTATTGGCGAACATTTTGGAGCTGGTGAACGATACGCCAACCGACCACATCACCGTGGACAAATAGCCCACAATAGCCGTGATGGCCAGCGGCACCAGGGCAATATACAGCCCCCAGTTGGGACGGGTGCCAGGTTTTTGCTTACGCATATTAACCCTTCAATGCGCCGCTCAAGGCTTTGGCTGCGTCGTCCACGGATTGGCTGGTATTCCAGAACTTGGTGATAATATCCTGGATGGCACCGCCTTTTTCCGGCGAAATCAGTTGCGATGGCGATGGCAGATGGCGTGAGGCATCTTTCATCGCAGTCACACCCGCCTGGCTGCAAATATCGAGCTTACCCATATCCACATCGGTACGAATCGGCACCGAGCCTTTTTTGATATTGAACGCCACCTGTACCGGCGCGCTGGTCACCACGGTGGCAAACAGGCGTTGTGCCTTGATCGCTTCCGGGTCTTTGGTTTTCGGGAACACAAACACATCGCCCTCAATCATATACGGTGCCTTGGCACCCCAGCCGGGGAAGCAGCCATACTCTTTGCCGGCGGTTTGTTTGGCACTGGCGAATTCGCCTTTGGCCCAGTCACCCATGATCTGAAAACCGGCCTTGTTATTGATCAGCATGGCGGTGGTGACATTCCAGTCGCGGTTGGGCGAACCGGGATCGACAAAGGCCTTGAGCTTTTTGAAATCGGTCAAAAATTTCTTGAATTCCGGCGAGGTGGCAACGGCACCGTCTTTACTGGCGTAAAACTTCTTGAACAGGTCGGCGTTGCCCTGATGCAAAATGGCATTAAACAGCAGGCCTTCTTGCCAGGGTTGCCCACCCATCGCCAGGGCGACGGCACCGGAAGCCTTGATTTTTGCCAGTGCTTCGAGAAATTGCTCCATGTTTTGTGGCTCGCCCTTGACTCCGGCTTTATCCAACACCGCTTTGGAATACCAGAACCAGGAAGGGTTATGGATGTTGACCGGCATGGCGTAGTATTTACCATCGACTTTGACAAACTTTTTGATCGGTTCCGGCAAGAACTTGTCCCAGCCTTCTTTCACGGCCACCGCATCGATATCATTGAGCAAGCCTTCGGCCACCACTTCCTGATATTGACGCGAGGTATTAAACTGGGCCACGGTGGGCGGTTTGCCGCCTGCGATACGGCTGATGGTGATTTGGCGGGAACTTTCACCGCCGGAGATGGCGGTATCCACCCAGGTGCCGCCCGCCGCTTTGTAGGCCGATGCCAGTTCCTTCACCGCAGCCGATTCACCGCCCGAAGTCCACCAGTGAATTACTTCGGCTTTTTGCGCCAGTGCCGTGCCAGTGAAGCCGAAACTGGTAACCATACTGGCCACCATTACGGCCATGCGTTTCGTGAAAGCGTGCATCCTCATCTCCATCAGTTTGTGATTTATCATATAACAGTCGCAACTCGGGTCCAAATTGGCTTAAAAATTGATATTTGGGTAGCTAAATTTGTCTTGAAAGCGGTTTCGCAGAACGGATTATTCGACAATTAGAGGCATTTGTCAACATAAAATTCACCAGCCTCAGCACCATTATTGTGCTACGGTCGTTGCCAAGGCACAAAAATGGTGCGCTTTGAAGTCGCTTTGCGTAGTTTAATCCAAGTTTTGAGCGGTTCCCATTTAATCTTTTGAAATCGATTTCAAATCCACTGCTTGATATTTAAAAACAACAACGATCAACAAGATCAATGGGGTCAGACTCGATTGATCCCCCGATTGATCCCGATTAATCCTTCCCTTGATCCCATGAAGGCACCGCAGCCTCAATATATTTCACGAATATAAATCACAGGGCCACTTTTATATAGCCCGAGGACTTCAGTCCCAAAGCCGGGCAGCCAGTCTATTTTGGACGTTAATTTAAAACGAATTTTTTTGGTAACGGCCGGGGATGGCGGCCTTATTCTTATTGTGCCCTTGCCACCTTGCAGCGTGAGGCTGCTGACGGTCATATTGCTGTCCGATATAGTGCTGGTTGGTATCCCATTATTTAGCTCAGCCGTTATGGTAAAGTTGCTTGGCGAAGAGGGTATGGTGCAATTATCTTTCGTATTGGTGACGTATCGCGGATTCGTCGGCTGACTCAGCGTATCCCAATACTGCGCAAAAACATTCACCGGCAGCGTCAGTAACTCGGAGCCATAGGCATTGTCCACTCTCATACGGCCATAGTAGAAATCGGATGCGGCAGTGACGGCGCTAGCGGCCATGGTGACGCCATCGGCATCCACCGGGGCCGCGCTGATGGTGACGCTGGTGATACCGGTCGGGGCCGTCGGGCGGTTGATTTTGTGTTTGGCCGTCACATTGGCGACACCGGCAAGCCAACTACCCGCAGGCGGGGTGGCACTGGCCGATAGCACCAAACCTGCGGGCAATGTGCTGGCCGAAAATCCGAACCCCGGTGCCGCGCTGGAGGCTGGCGCAGCCCCCCAGACCGTCAGCGGCAATTTTGCAAAGTCGCCGCTGTAGTTTAGCGTTGTTCCATTGGTAACGGTTTTGGCCGTCAGCGTAAAGGGGGTTGTCAGGCCGTCTTGCCCAAAGTAGGTAAAGGAGATCAGCGGACTCGTTACGCAGGCAGGGGCAACGGTGCCTTGGGTGATCGCAAAATGGTCGGGAATGAAACGTCCGACATTCCCGGTGGTGCTGCCAGTGACCAAACCCGCGCCCAGGTAGTCGCTGCCTGCAACACTCGGTGTGAGCGTAATGATGCCAACCTCCTCATAGCGCAGATTGGTAACGGTTGCAACACCACCACTGAAGCTGCCGCCGGGAATGGTGCTCCCGTTCAAGCTGCCAAGGATGCCCGTGCCGGGTTCCACCAACGTGGGTGTGATTAGCAGGTTTTGTGCAATGATTTCCCTTCCAAAGTTGGGTGTGGGCACCCCGGCACTGTTGATGGCGGTGACGGTGGCAGTAAATGCCTCCCCCGCTTTGAGGAACTTGGCACCCGTTGCAGTGCTTGCGGCAGGATTGAGCAACTGCGGCGCAGCGCTCTGCTTGATCGCCGTGAGCGTGAACCCGGCAGGCTTGACCACAAATGCATTGCTGCTGCCAGTCAAGGAAACCGCCGTGCCACCGGACGGCGTAATCGATTTGCTCGCGTTCACCGTGATCTGGCCGACAT
>CAMBDR010000232.1 GCA_945864765.1 Janthinobacterium lividum
TGTTACTGTTTTCTTCGCACAAATTGGCCGATACTTTGCTGCACGTGGCCGCGCTGAGTGCGGTGGCCATCGTCTGGCTGATGGTGTTTTTAAGTGCGGAACGGCTGCAACGCGCCCTTGGCCCGAAAGTGATGACGGCCTTTGAGCGCTTGATGGGCTTGATATTGACTGCCATGGCGGCTGAAATGATGTTGGCAGGCATCAGGGCGTTTGTTAAATCGCTTTGAGATGACTTTATAGCCGCAATAGCATTCAGGCCATATCCAGTTCACATATCCAACTCACACATCATGCATTGGCCAAATTGGATTGCCTGCGGCTGCAGTGCCACCATTCTTGCCACATCGCCCGCTGGCGTGCCGCGCTGCCACGCCATCATCATGCGCAAGCTGCCTGCATGGGCCACCATGGCCGCTTGCGCCAGTTTGGCCGCGCCCAGTTGGTGCAAAAACTGCTGAACCCGTTGGGCCATGGCCAGCGCGCTTTCTCCCCCGCCCGGCGCATAGCCCACCACATCGGCTGCCCAGGCGTCAATCTCTGCGCGGGGGATGCTATCCCACGGTTGCAATTCCCATCTGCCAAAATCGAGTTCCATTAAACGCGCATCAAAGCAGGGGGCCGGATGGAGCAAGCGGGCCAAATCGGCGCAGCGTTGCAGCGGGCTGGCATACAGCGGCAGTGTGCCTGCCGCCAGGCTTTGGCGCAGGCTGGTGGGCAAACTTTGTTGTACGCTGGCGCACTGCTGCGGGCTGACCGCAATATCGGCATGGCCGTAGCAAATGCCGGGGGCAATGTCGGGTTGGGGGTGGCGGATCAGATATAAAAGCATGGCACTGTAGGGAGGCTTGGTTAAACTTGAGGCAACTGCGCCAACAAGCCCAGATAACAGCATACTTCGCTCAATTGCTGTACCGAGCCAAGGCAATCGCCCGTGTAGCCTTCAATGCGGCGCACAAATAAACGCGCCAGCCAAAGCGTGGCCAGCAGCATCAACACCGCTGCTTGCACGCAGGCTTGCCACGGCAGGGCTTGCCAGTACAGCAGCAGCGCCAGCGGCACGCAAACCGTGAGTGTGGCCAGCAAAAATTCGCCATTCGACATATGCTGCGCCAGCGGTTTGGCCTTGCCTTCTTGCCGCGCGTATTCCAGCCGCCAGATCAGACTACACGAGAGCAGACGCGAGCACGGGTGGGCCAGCAGCAAGGCGGGCGCAACCCAGCTTGGCGGCAAGTGCGCCAACAAGGTTACTTTGAGCAGCAACATCAAACCAATCCCTATCGCCCCATACGCACCCACGCGCGAGTCGCGCATAATTTCCAGCACCCGTTCCGGCGTCAAACCACCGCCAAAGCCATCACAGACATCGGCAAAGCCATCTTCATGAAACGCACCCGTTAGCCAAATGCCAGCCACGGTGGAGAGCAAGACCGCCACGCTTTGCGGCCAAACGCGTTGCGCCAGCAGATACACGCCTGCCGTCACCGCCGCCACCACCCAGCCCACCGCCGGAAAATAACGCGAGGCGTGGTGCAGCCAGTCCGGCTCAAAACCAACCCAGCGCGGAATCGGAATGCGGGTGAAAAACTGTAGGGCGATGAAGAACAGCCGCACTTGGTGTAGCAACTGCGGCAGCAACTGAGACAGCAAATTTTTCAACAATTTATGCATCAATTTCATGCTGGCTTTATCCGTTTTATTTGACTATTCTGCCTGATTGCTGACCTGAGCCGAAGCAAAGGTCGCCATTTGGTTCATAAAATTCACCGCCGCCTGCAACAGCGGTAAGGCCAGCGCCGCGCCCGTGCCTTCGCCCAGGCGCAAATTTAACTGCAGCAGCGGTTTGACTTGTAAATGGTTGAGCATGGCGCGGTGGCCATTTTCATCGGAGCAATGCGCAAACACGCAATAATCTAAAATCGCCGGTTGCAGGCGCGCCGCCACCAGCAGCGCGCTGGTGCAAATAAAGCCATCAATCAACAACACTTTGCGCTGTGCTGCTGCTGCCAACATGGCCCCCACCATCATCGCGATTTCGAAGCCGCCAAAGGTGGCCAACAAGTCCAGTGGTGCGGTGATGGGGCCATGCAGGACGATGGCGCGCGCTAACACCTGCTGCTTGTGCAATACGCCCTGCGTGTCAAGACCCGTGCCGGCACCGACGCACTCGGCCAGCGCTATCCCGGTGATGGCATGCATCAAGGCTGCCGCGCTGGTGGTATTGCCGATGCCCATTTCGCCAAAGCCCAGCACATTGCCCGGCAGGGTGCGCGCCAGCGCCATGCCGTGTTGCAGCGCGCTGGCGCATTGTGCCTGGCTCATGGCGGCATGGTGGGCAAAGTTCTGCGTGCCATGCGCTACTTTTCGGTCCAGCAAACCGTCGCGCACGCCAAAGTCGTGCTTCACCCCGGCATCCACAATGTGCAGGGCAATGCCATTTTGGCGCGCAAACACATTAATTGCCGCGCCCTGGGCCAGAAAATTTTCCACCATTTGCCAGGTTACCTCTTGCGGAAAAGCTGAAATGTTTTCGGCCGTGATGCCGTGGTCGCCCGCAAATACCATAATCGCCGGTGCCAGCAAGTTGGGCCGGGTGGTCGCCTGGATTAAACCAATCTGGTGCCCGAGCCGCTCCAGTTGCCCAAGGCTACCCGGCGGTTTGGTTTTTTGATTGATGCAATCGGCCAGCGCTTGCGCCAGCGTGGCGTCGTGGGTGGGGGTAATGGTGGGGATTATCAGTGACATGCTTTATCCATGGAGGGAAACGGGGGGGCAAACAGCAACAGGCTGAATTTTACCCTGTCATGAAAAATTTTCATACTTTCCTGTTGACAATTTTCGTACAGCATCATACACTTCATTTCATGCAGCAGGGAAAGATAAATCCAATCTGCAGTTCACGCCAACCTGATGTTCAACCCGCGTTAAATTGGAGATAGATCATGACACAAGCAACGACACAAAAACCCCAAGAATTATCAGTAGCCGAAGTAACACTGGTTGTCGGTGGTGTAACACGTGGTGGAGCTCATATTTCACCGCATCATTCAACACATGGTTCAACAGGTGGCTCAACGGGTGGCATGGTTGGCACTTCGCAGATCAAAACTGGTAATTCGCGCCCTGGATGCTAATTTTTGATCGCATTTTCTGCGAATTTGATTTCATGCCTTGATGAAATAAGACCTTTCCCCCCTCAAAGTGCTGAGACAAACGTGCTGTGAGGGCTTGCCCGCCGTGGCCGCGAAGCAAGACTGCTCTGTTTCTTGTATTATTTCCGATGCATCTGATTTCTTCTCCGGGTAATCGGTTCAAGCACTCGTTTCCGCCCACAACTATCAAAGAACCACACCCTAAGCACTTACTTGGTGCTTTTTTGTGTTTCCCCCTTTACGTTTTGCCGCTGGGTCAGGCATAATTGATTACAAAAGCAGACTGCTGCACTATTTTCACAACAATCATCTACACTTAACAGGTGAATTTGCATCAATACTGGCTCACGCGGCTATGCTGTTCTTATTAAGCGCCAACGATTAAATCAAATGAAAAACCCAGCATGAAATCAAGCCTGAAATACCTACAACGTCTGGTTTTCTGGCTCTGCGCTTGCCTGCCGTTTGCCGTAATTGCTGCCGCACTTCCCTCCCCTGTTCCAGACTTCCCCTACACCGAACCCGAGTTTGAAACCCTACGCGATGCAGAAACAATTGACAACGCACCCATCACCACATTGGCGCAGGATGCGCGCGGCCTGATCTGGATCGGCACACCATTCGGCCTGGTGCGTTACGACGGCTACCGCTTCCGCAAGTTTGTCCACCAGGCCGCCGACCCGTTATCACTGGCGGGTAATTCTGTCACTTCTTTATTGGCAACCAAGGACGGGCGGCTTTGGGTTGGCACCACCAGCGATGGCATCTCCGTCTTCGACCCGGCCAAGGAGGGTTTTGAACATTTTCGGCATGATGGAAAAGTACCGTCCAGCCTGACCGACGGCAAGATTTGGGCCTTGGCTGATGACGGGCGAGGCGGGATCTGGATTGCCACCGATCAGGGGCTGGATCATCTGGCGGCGGGCGGCGGGCGTTTTGTGCATTTCAGGCACAGTGCCGATCCGCAAAGCCTGCTTAACGACAAGGTGCGCAGCCTGTTACTGGACAAGGCAGGCCGCCTCTGGGTGGGTGGCAGCAGCGGCTTGCAACGGCTTGCCCTGGGCGGAAAAAACTTTGAAACCGTCGTGGTGGACAGGAATGTTCAAAGCCTGTTCCAGGCCAAGGATGGCAAGCTGTGGCTGGGCACCCATGAACACGGTGCCGCCTGGCTGATGCCCGGCGAAGCGTCGCCCGGCGAAGCGTCGCCCGGCGAAGCGACGCCCGACGAAGCGTCATTGAAGGTAAACTGGCTGCCGCTGGCGCAACTGAGCGAACCCTGGATTATCGGCATTGCACAGGTGCAAACCGACCAAATTTGGTTGGCCACCTTTGGTGGTGGCATCATCATTGTTGCCGCTGGCGACGGGCACGTGCTGCAAACCCTGCGGCATGATCCTCTACTTACTGGCAGCTTGGCGCTCGACAGCTTGAAACCTTTGCTGCTGGATCGGGCCGGGTGGCTGTGGGTGGGAACCTGGGGCGGTGGCTTACAACGCATGAACACCAACAACACCATGCGGCGCATACTCAGGCATAGCCCAAAACGGCCCAATGGATTGAGCAGCCCCAACGTCATTAGTATCCTGGAACTGGCCGATGGCCAGTTGCTTATTGGCAGCCTGGCCAACGGGATTGATATTTTTGACAGGCAACGGGGTCTGATTGGCGGCTACAGAACCAGCCAGGGGCAGGCCGGCGCGCTGCCGGATGCAAACATTGCTGCGTTAGCCCAAACCAGCGACGGATCAATCTGGGCGGGCACAGCTCTGGCTGGCGTGGTGCGGCAAACTGCCAAGGGTATGGCCTGGGTGGCGGTACCGGGTTTGCCTGACAAGAACGTCACCACCTTGCTCTCAGGGCGTGATGGGAGCCTGTGGGCCGGGACAGAGCGCGGGGTGGCGCGCTGGCGACCGGGTGCACACCTGCCACTGCCCGCCACCCGGTTTGCAGCCCCTGAGCGGAACACCGGGCGCACGGAGCCACCCGCAAAGTTTGAGACGCTCACCGACGAACAGGGTAAAGCAATGGACTCCTTTGTCAAAGCGCTGGCCCAAGACGGGCAAGGCCGGGTCTGGATAGGCACAACCAACGGCTTGTGGTTGCATGAACCAGGGCATAACGGCCTGATCCACGTCGCTGCCGAACCAAACCGCCCGGACGGGCTAGTCTCCAACACGATTCTCAGCCTGCTGGCGGACAGCCGTGGCTGGCTGTGGGTCACCACCGACAAGGGGCTGGAACGATTGAAAAGCCGGGACGGAAAACTGGCCCGGTTCGAGCATGTCGGCACCATGCTCGGCCAGGCCGATCAAGAATTTTGGGGCAACCTGTTGGAAGATCGGCAAGGCCGTATCTGGACGGGGAACGGGCTGATCGATCCGGCGGCTCATGGTCAGAGTGCAATGAGCTTGGGTAAGCTCGACGATTTTGATATCGGCGTACAATGGTTCGGCTCCTATGCACAAACCCGTGACGGTTTGCTGCTATTTGGCGGCGCAACGGGTATGGCGATTATCGATCCGGCACGCTTTAAGCCCTATAATTATGTCCCGCCGCTGGTGGTCACTGCGCTGAAAATCAATGGCCTTGCGGTGGCACCGCAAGGGTTGGTCACCCCGCCAGCAACCCCGCTGGTAACCTCGCCACCACAAACGGAATCAGGCACCGGCCCTAGCCTGACCCTTGATCCCGCGCAGCGCAATTTTGCCATTGAGTTTGCCGCCCTCGATTATTCCGAACCCAAGAAAAACCGCTACCAATACCGGCTGCAAGGCGATCAAAAAGACTGGATCAATGCCGATGCCGACCACCGCAGCGCCGGCTATGGCAATTTATGGCCGGGCCTGTACACGCTGCAAGTGCGCGGCAGCAACCGCTTGGGCGATTGGAGTACGCATGAGCTGAGTATCCCGATTCGGGTTTTACCGGCATGGTGGCAAACCTGGTGGTTTGCGCTGATATTGTTGCTGTTGATGACGAGCCTGGTCGCGGCATTGGTGCAGGTGCGCACCCGCCACCTGCATCGACGCCAGCGTAAGCTGGAACAAATGGTGGCTGAGCGCACCAGCGAGTTGCGCCAAAAACAGGAAGAGCTGATCGACGCCAACCACGAGTTGAATGAATCCAATAATGCACTCAATGAGTCCAATACCGCCCTGAACGAGGCCAATGTCGGGCTGGCCCTGTCGGTGGAAACCCTGCGCCAACTGGGCGACATTGGCCGCGAAATCACCGCCCACCTTGATGCCGAGATCGTGTTCCAGTCGCTGTACCTGTTCGTGGGCGGCTTGCTCGATGCCCCCACCATGACTATTTACCGCATGAACCCCGCCGCCACCTCGCTGGACGCCGTGTTCGGGCGCGATGCGGATCAAGTAATGTCCATGCAAAGTATCGGGCTCGACTCACCAACCTCGAACGCCGCAAAGGCGGTGCGCGAGCGGCGGGAATTACTTCTCCACTATGATCCGCAGGACGACCCTACCCATATCCCCGGCACCCGCCAAATGCTCACCGCCCTGTTTGCCCCGCTGATCGTGGACGACCGGGTACTGGGCGCAATGTCGATCCAGTCCGACAAGCAAGATGCCTACGGCGAGCGCGAGCGCCTGATCTTTCGCACCTTAACCGCCTATGGTGCCATTGCACTGGCCAATGCCGCTGCCGTGGCAGCCCTGCGGCAAGCGCAAGGCCAACTGGTGCAGCAAGAAAAAATGGCTTCGCTTGGCGGCCTGGTGG
>CAMBDR010000233.1 GCA_945864765.1 Janthinobacterium lividum
ATTCGACGCATTGGCTTTCTTTCATGTGAGGCTCATTTTCCTTTGGTTGCGCTTGTCATATCGGTATGGCAAAATCCCGCCGGGTTGCTGGCGGAAATGGCCAACTGAATTTTACCTGCATTTTGCGTGCCTGCCCCACTTTTCAGGCACGCTTACCCATAACAATTTCCCGAAGGCGACAAGGAAGGCCCCCACCCAATTTCGCTCTGACGCTTTAAAACAAGGGCGTCCCATTATTTTTTGCCGCCACAAAGGCTTGCCAATCCAGTTTCACCTGGGCCGCATAGTCATAGGCAAAGCTGATAATTTCCGCCTTCAAGCTACTCTTGCTGGTCACCGCATCGGCCACCTGTTTGTCAATGCTGTAGCTGACGATGCTGGCGTCATAATCCTGGTCAGCCAAGGCATGAGCCGATGCCAGCGCCACGCCCAGGTAACCGGCCGCCGTATTCAATTTACCCGCCGTGGCCAGCGCGGTGGTATCAAAATCCTGCTGCCAAGGGGATTTTTCATGCAGGTAGTAAGCCACACCACTCAGCGTAGTACAACCTGCCAGCACATCGGCGTTAATCAATTGCGCTTTCAGGGTTTTGGCGACCCGGCAACCTTCGTTGCTGCCATAGCTGGCGGCGGGCAGGCGGCCATTGGCAGCCGTGGCAACGCTGCTGACGATGGTTTGCTTCATCTCCAAAATCACATCATCACTGGTGGAAGAAGCCGGACCTTCCAGCAAAATGTAGTAGCGTAATTTGCCCAAACTGCCCACGCCGGAGCCGAGTTTTTGGCGGATGTCTTTTACGGTATAAAAGCTGGCGCTGTAACGCTTGGAGGAGGCAATCGAATTGATGTAGCTACTCATGGCCAGCTTGATCGCGCTGTAAGTGTTGGTGTTGACGGCTACCAAATTGGCGCTGGTCTGAAATTTGCGGCTGCTGCCGCTGAGCTGGGTGTATTTCGACAGTAAGCTTGAGCGACTACCGCCACTGCCCGCCGTAATGGTATCTTGCACCACGCCGCTGGTATTGCCGTTTTTCAACTGAAAACTCAGTTCATCACCCGTACCTTTAAAGCTGTCCATCTTGTCCAGATAGCCACCCACCATGGTGTTGATGGCGGTGCTGATATCGCTATCGGCCAGGCCATTTTCGCGCCCCGCCAGTATCATGCTGACAGCCAGGCGGCGCACATCCCACACGTACTGGCCCAGATAACCTTCATCAAAATCACTGACGGCAAATACTTCGCTGCCGCTACTGTCGCGCATCGCGCCAAAATTGCCGATATGGGTGTCGCCGCCCAACCAGGTGTAGCCGGTTTGCAGGGTGGTGTAGCCGGAAGCTGGCAGGGTTGCCATGTCCTGGAAGAAAATATGATCGGTGCCCCGGTAAAACATAAATGGGCTGATCGCCATTTGGGTCATTTTGGTGCTGAGATCCGCGCTGTCGGTCGCGGCAAATTGATGGTTAAAATTGTAGATTTGATTGACCACCCAGCTTGGGCGTGAACTGGCCGCCTGTGCTGCCAAACCTGTTGCGAGCAGGCTCGCGCCGATCAGTATTGATACCATTGTGCGTTTCATTGTGCATCCCTTTGTCGTTATTGTGGCCGGACAGTATGCGGCTATCACATGACAACAGGATGACACTTTACAACACTTCTTTAAGCCGATGGCGGCCACAACTTTCGTCATGGCCGCACAGTTAAAAGTTGTCAGGCTTGCAGATTACTTCATGGTGTAACTTTGCACAGCGGTATCGACTGCAGAGTTCTTGGCCACATCCCAGTAAGTAAAGTTGTATCGCACCAGATCTCCTGCTTTGAGGCCGGTAACGGAATAAGTGTTCCCGTTAGCATGCACCATGCGGACGTTTTGTTGGGTACCCGAATTCACTGAATAATGTACGTCTGCCCAACTGGTTGTGTTGACTGAAAACAGCAGGGTCGTTGCGCTGGTTTGGGTAACACTGGTGGGCGTTGGTGTCGGAGTCGGCGTTGGCGTCGGTGTGGTGGCGTTATAGACTTCAAACTCATTCAAACCATAGCCGCTGGTGGTGCTGGAGCGTGCCGTACCACTCATGCGAACATAGCGCGCGCTGGTCGTAGTGAAGGTTAGCGTATCGGTGCCACCATCGCCTGCGGTAATCGTGTTGACCGTGCGCCAGGTCGTGTTATCGGCCGACACTTCAATCTTATAGCCCTTACCGTAAGCGGAACTCCATTTCAACACCACCTTGTTGATGTTCTTGGCAGCACCCAAATCAACCCGCACCCATTCTACATTGGTCGCCTTGGATAACCAGCGAGTGGTAGTAACACCATCAAATGCCGCCGATGCCGGATAGGTTGAAGAACTGATGGACGAGGCTGACGCAGACTTTTTCAATGCCAAATTGACTGGCGTTGGCGTTGGCGTTGGTGTCGGTGTCGGTGTTGGGGTTGGAGTAGGTGTCGGCGTAGGTGTTGGGGTTGGCGTAGGCGTTGGAGTAGGTGTCGGCGTCGGGGTAGGCGTTGGAGTAGGCGTTGGGGTAGGCGTTGGGGTAGGTGTCGGCGTAACAGTATCCCAGATAATATCGTCTACCGCCCACTGAAAACTGGTGGTTGGCAAACTACCATCGACGCTAAAAATCTGGAACAGGTCAGACATCGATTGCAAGGCGATTTTACTACCCGCGATTTCAGCAACCGGAATGGTGGCCGTGCCCCAATTGCCATCACGCACCAGGCCATAGGCGGTGGTATTGGCCGGGAAAGTGACCGCATTTTGATTGGTATAAGTATCGCCAACGCCCACCTTGAAGGCGACACCGGCAGGTATTTTGATCTTTAATTTGATCACGCCACTGGTGCGGTAATTGCTCATGTCGCGAATCTGGCGCGACTGAATGCTGCTGCCAAACCATTGATTGGCCGCCGTATAATTCCAGGCCACCACATTGCTGCCTTCATACGGCGCGGTGTTGCCTGCCGACATCGACGATTGATTCCAGTTCCAGATGTCCGAACTCACGCCCGCTTCCTGTTTTGCGTTAACTGCGGTGAGGTCGGTGAATACGCCGAACTTTCCCACCTCTGGCACGTTTGGATTGCCAACCTTCACCGCGCCCAAACCATCAAGTTGATAAACGCGCACATAATCGACATACATGGTGCCCGGCAAGGGTGCCGTCACTTGCGCCGGTGTTGCGGCATCGGTAAAGTTGCCGCCCACGGCCAAATTAAACAGTAAATAAAACGGTGCTTGCAGCGAGGCAGAATTCACGGGCAAGGGGTTGGCGTACATATCGCGCTCAACCCCGTTATCGGTGGTGGTAAAGCGCATTTGCGTATCGGTCCAATACAGCCGATACGTGACAAAGCGATTGGTCAACGGGGTGGTCGAGATATACCAGTTTTTGGTTTGCCATGCGGTTGACGCGGCGCAACTTGGGTTGCCGGGCACGCAGGCGGCATCCTGATAAGTAATGACGTTGGAACCAACATAATTATTGATCGACGGCGTGCCTGCCATCGCTCTTTGTGCTGCACTGTGCCCGGTTTCCATGATGTCAATCTCACCATTGCGCGGCCAGGTTTGCGGGTTGGTGCCCAGCATCCACCCGGCAGGCCATAAACCAGTGCCCACCTCGGGCACACTTACGCGCATTTCAACCATGCCATACTGCACTTGCACCTTACCGGACGATGAAATTTTGCCCGAAGTAAACACATTACTCCCCACCGTTTGGCTTTGCGCTTTCAGTGCCAAGGCACGCGTACCGGATTCAAACGGCACAGTCGCGATGGAAACATTGTTGGGGCTGTAGTATTGCAGTTCCTGATTGCCATATCCACATAAATTGATTTGGCAGCCGTTACCATCCGAAGGTGTCCACAGAGTGGTATCAAGTGTGGTGCCGTTAAATTCCTCCGACCACAGCAATTTGCCAATCACCGGATTGGTGACGCTGGCAAAAGCCTGCGCGCCGTACACCAACATGATGCCGACAGTGATGGCGGATAAGGCGAATTTTTGTTTCTGGTTTTGAATGTTTTTACGCTTCATATTGGCTCTTTTTTATCGTTGACATCCATAAAGAACACCTGGCTACAGCGCCAAATGTAACCGATTGCATTATAGGCCCTATTTCCCCCTTTGAAAAGTCTTTCACTCAGTTGGTACGATAAATTTAAGGCCAGTGCGTGGTGGCGAATCTTGCCGCGAATCTTGCCGCGAATCTTGCCGCTATTATTGCCGCTATAATACGGCTTGCCCCGACAAGCAAAGGCGGGATAACCATTTTCATTGACCATTTTCATTGAGCCAAACATCCACTACTATGAATACACCGCTTTCCGTTGGCATTGTCGGCTATGGCTATGCCAGTAAAACCTTCCATGCGCCGCTCATCGCCAGCGTACCCGGCTTGAAACTGGCCGCCATTTCCAGCAGCGATGCAGCCAAGGTGCATGCCGACTGGCCGGGTATGCCGGTGGATGCCACGCCCACCGCCTTGTTTGCGCGCCCCGATATCGACCTGGTGGTGATACCCACCCCCAACGCCACCCATTTTGCACTCGCCAGCGAGGCATTGGCGGCAGGCAAGCATGTGGTGGTGGATAAACCATTTACCGTCACCCTGGCGCAAGCGCAGCAATTACAACGCCAAGCCGAGGCGGTCAAACGCGTGCTGTCGGTATTTCATAACCGCCGCTGGGATGCCGATTTTCTGACACTGCGCCAAGTGATTGCCTCGGGCGAGCTGGGGCGCATCGTACATTTTGAATCGCACTTTGATCGCTACCGCCCCGAAGTGCGCGCACGCTGGCGCGAGCAAGCCGATGCGGGCGGTGGCCTGTGGTACGACCTTGGCCCACATCTGCTTGATCAGGTGCTGCAATTATTCGGTTTGCCCGAATCGATTTGGCTGGATCTGGCCTTGCAGCGCGACGCCGCTAAAACCAACGACTGGTTTCACGCCGTGTTGCGCTATGGCACCAGCCGCGTCATTTTACATGGCGGCGCACTGGTCGCCGTGCCCGCAGCGCGCTTTACCGTGCATGGCAGCTTGGGCAGCTTCATTAAATCGGGGCTGGATACCCAGGAAGATGCCTTAAAAGCCGGGCAACGCCCACCCATGGCCAACTGGGGTGTTGACCCAATACCTGCCACGCTCACGCTGTGGCACACGGGCATTAGCCAAAGCCGCGCACTGCCTTGCCTGACCGGGAATTATGCTGCCTCCTATGAAGCGGTACGCGATGCGATTCATGGCGTGGGGAAGAATCCGGTGACCGCCATCGAAGCGATGCAAGTGATTGGCCTGATCGAGCTGGGGCTGCAAAGCGCGCGCGAAGGCCGTGTTGTTTCCGTTCCTGTGCCCGTTGCTATGCCCGTTGCTGCGCCTGTTGCTATGCCTGTTGCTGCACCTGTTTAAACCGACCCTGAAGTCGGCGGATCGAAAAACTGCACCCTATTGCGCCCACCCTCTTTGGCCTGATACATGGCGCTATCGGCCCATTTAACGATATCATCCTGACTGGGCCCATTATTGATGAACAAGGCCACGCCAATGCTTGCTGTGCAGCGGTGTACAATCGAATCGTCCGGCCCGCCATGGCGGTTAATCGCCAGCACATAGGGTTCTGCCAGTTTGATGCGCAGTTTTTCCGCCACCGCTTGCGCCTCGGCTTGGGCCTGCTCTTTGTCAGGCGACAGGTCAACCAGCATCACAACAAACTCATCACCACCAAAACGGGCCACGGTATCAATTTCACGCACGCTGTGCTTTAAACGCTGAGCCACCTCTGCCAACAATAAATCGCCGACCACATGACCATAATGATCATTGAGCGGCTTGAAGTTGTCCAAATCCAGGAACATCAACGCACCATAGCCGCCGCTGCGTTTGCTACTCGCCATGGCTTGACTGAGGCGGTCATCAAACAGGCGGCGGTTGGGTAATTGGGTCAGGGCATCGTAAAATGCCAGTTGCCGCACCTGTTGCTCCATGGCCTTGCGGCTGCTAACATCGGTAAAAGTGGCCACGTGATGCGTGGTGTTACCAAGCCTATCATGGACTGGCGAGACCGTCACTTCACTCCAAAAACTGCTACCATCCTTGCGGTAGTTGAGCATTTCACCAGAAAATTCGGTGTTTTCAATCAGGCTGGCGCGGATTGCTTCAAGCATTTTTGGCTCGGTGAGTGGGCCTTGCAAAAAACAGCAATCCTGCCCCAGTGAAGCGGTCTTGTCGCGTCCGGTGATATGTTCGAAGGCTTCATTGACATACAGAACGCGGCTGTCAAGATCAATCACGATCACGCCTTGCGACACCGCATTCAATGCCGCATCGCTGACCCGCAAACGCTCTTGATTGCGCTTAAGCAAAGAAATATCAGTCAATGAAGAAAAGAAACCAATCACCTCACCATTCACCCGGTGGGGGCAATACTGTATCCAATGCCAACCGATTTCGCCATCCGGCTTGGTGATGGCGCGCTCAAACTGCTGGTTTTCACCGCGCAAGGCAGCACGGGCATGGGGTTCGAAGGTGTCAAACAAGGCTTGGCCCAACACATCCCGCATGTGGATGCCGATCATGCTTTCTTTGGTATGGCCAAACCAGGCCAGATAACCACTATTGGCAAAGACGCAGCGTAACGCCTGAGTCCAAAACCCCATCATACCGGGTGTGCTATTGGCCGCAGCCAAGGAAAAATCCCAATGATCCCAGATTGCCGCCATCTCTGGCTGTACATCGATCGATTCAAGTAACAAGCCTGTCGTTTTCATATCATCGATAACTTTATTGCAATGTTGATTTTAATCCCTGCGCACCCGTTGGCGCATGGCGCGGCAGGTGTATTTCGAAGCGGATGCCGTTGGCGGCACTGCTGTTAAAACTG
>CAMBDR010000234.1 GCA_945864765.1 Janthinobacterium lividum
GTGCGCTCTTTTTGCAACAACACGGCAAGGTGGAAGTACCCTTTCTGATTGATCCCAATACCCAAGTTACCCTGTTTGAATCACAAGATATTTTGCAGTATTTGCAAAAAACCTACGCCAAACCTGACCACGCGCAATAAATTGAACGCGGCGGTCGTGGAGACGATACTACGACACCTTAATGCAGTATCAAGCAAAGCATTTTATGGTATTGTGAAGACCTCTAACCTTTCCGATTGATTTGGCTCACCACGCCTTTTTGCCTAACTCATGCCAGCGCAACGCTTCAACCTGTTTCGGACCATTATGGCGTCCATCAGCAACCTGAGCATGACGGTCAAGGTTGCGTCAACTGCATCGCTGGTGTTTTTGGTATTTGTTATTACGGTAAGTTGGGTCAGTTATGATTATCTTGCTGCCGAATTTCGCAATACCATTTATGCACAGCAAGGTGCGCATATCAAAACACTGGCAGATAATATCGATGACAAAATCAATATCACGCATCAAGCACTGATTGCCAGCGCCAAGACCTTCCCCACCGACTTACTCGACAACCCGGATCAGTTGCAAATTTATCTCAATAGTCAATCATCCTTGCATTCGATATTCGATACCGGTTTATATATTATTGATACGCATGGCAAATTGGTTGCAGAGAGCCCCTTCCGCCCGGATCGGCGTGGGCGCGACTTGTCGGATCGGGAATATTTTAAGCACCCGGCGCAGTTGCAACAACCGTATATTTCCAAACCATATGCATCAACCCGCAACCACGGGCAACCGGCATTGCGCATGACTGCGCCCATTTTCGACCAGCAAGGCCGTTTTATTGGCATCCTGGCAGGACGCCTCGATTTGTGGGGCAGCAATATTTTATCCAAAACCAATCAAACCAAAATCGGCAACAAGGGCTATATTTTCATCACCGACCAGAATGGCATCATGATTTTGCATCCTGACCAAAAACGCATCCTCAAATCCGCGAACGGCGCAAATTCGCTGTTTGATCAGGCGATCAAAGGCTTTGAAGGCAGTGCTGAAGCGGTGAATTCTTATCAGGTGCCGATGATCTTCACCTTTAAGCGCCTGAAAACCACGCAATGGATACTCGCCTCGGCCTATCCTAAAGCCGAAGCCAACGCCCCTTTCCTGAATGCACTACGGGTGATTATTGCCACCCTGGTCATCGGCTTATTGCTGATGCTGATCATTTTATCGACGCTGATGCGCCGCCTGATCAAGCCTTTGACCCAATTTACCGAACATGTCGAAACGCTGCCGCAAAAGGATAGTGATGATCGAATTTTCCCTGGCCGTTCGCGCGCCGAAATGGGTATTCTGGTGCGCGCCTTCAATAAAATGATTGAAACTCTGGATAAACAACACCAGGAACTACAACTGCACAAACAACAGCTCGAAGTATTGGTCCAAGACCGCACCACCGAATTACGTCAAGCCCAGCAAATCGGCCATATCGGCAACTGGAAGCTGGTCGTGGCAACACAAGCGATCACCTGGTCGGATGAGATTTACCGTATTCTCGGTTATGAACCAGGTCAACTCACCCCCAGTCGCGAAACCATGATGGCGGCATGCCATCGCGAAGATGCGATCATGCTGGCGCAAGCCGAAACCGAAGCGCTCACCTTGTATGACCAGCATAGTATCGACCACCGCATCGTTCTCCCCAATGGCAGCGTGCGCTGGGTTCACGCCGAGGTACGTAGCGAGCGTGATGCCACTGGCAAACTGGTCAGCCTGTCCGGCACGATGCAAGACATCACCGAGCGCAAACAAGTTGAGCAAGCCTTGATCGAATCACGCGAAGCGGCTGAAGCCGCGAGCCGCGCCAAATCGCTGTTTTTATCCAGCATGAGCCATGAATTACGCACCCCGCTCAACGCGGTGCTGGGTTTTGCGCAACTACTGGCCATGGATGATGATGTAAGCGACGAAGTGCGCAGCAATGCCACTGAAATTGAATCGGCTGGGCGGCACTTGCTCGACCTGGTATCCGACATTCTGGATTTGGCACGCATCGAATCCGGCCATATTGATCTCTCGATTGAAGATATCGACCCGACCCTGATCATGAACGAATGTCTGTCGCTGCTGGAGGGCCAGGCACGCGAGCGCCATATCCACTGGACTTATCCAAGCAAATTACCGGGCCTGCGCGCCGACCGCATCCGGCTGCGCCAAATCATTTTAAATTTACTCTCGAATGCGATTAAATATAACCGGGATGATGGCCAAATCGAAATTCGGGGAGAAATGCGACCCAATAAGCTGTTTCGCGTCAGTATTCGCGACAGCGGCCAGGGTATCCCGCCGGATCGGATGAACGAATTATTTCAACCATTTAACCGCATCGGGGCCGAACGCGGCCAAATTGAAGGCACTGGTATTGGTCTGGTGATTACCAAAACCCTGGTGCAAGCCATGCATGGCGATATCGGGGTCGAATCCGATCTGGGCAAAGGTAGCACCTTCTGGTTCGAATTACCACTCACCGAAACCGTGACCAGCCGCAACCACGAAGGCAATCTCCATGCCGCCATTTTGGCAGCGGAAGACCATGAACCCAACCGCAAACTACTAAAACGACAAATCGAAAAACTGGGTTATCGGGTCGATTTTGCCTGTGATGGCAGTGAAGCCTTGCAAATGTGGCAGGCCGGGCATTATCAATTATTAATTACCGATTGCAATATGCCGGTCATGGATGGCTATGAATTGGCGCAAGCGGTGCGCAAACGGGAAGGCATTACCGGGCAGCGCACCCCGATTGTGGCACTCACCGCCAATTCGGCCAAGGATGCCGCCAAAGCCTGCATCGCTGCGGGCATGGATGATTTTCTGGTCAAACCGGTGCACTTGCATCAATTACAAAATACCCTGATCAAATGGTTAAACCCCGCTACCCGGCCAGAGCGCGTGCCAGCACACCCGATCCAGCCACAGCAACACCCGGCCTATGCCGATTATCTTGAAACCCTGGCCGAAATGTTGGGCGACAACGACCTCGAAGAAGCCGGGCGCATGTTACATGGCTTCCTCGAATCAGCGCGCGAATGCATAGCCGATGCGCGAGGCGCGCTGATGCCGCGCAATGCGCCCAACTTTGTGCGCGCCACCCATCGTCTGAAAAGTTCCGCGCGCATGATAGGCGCAACCGCCTTGTCCGATATTTGCCAACGCGCCGAGCAAGCGGGGGTGCGGCGCGATTGGGATGTGATGGAGCGTGAATTACCGAATATTATTGCGGCACTGGCAGAAACCGAAGAGCGGATTGCCGCCCTGCCGCATCTGCCGCCACCTGCCCCACCCAAAGCGGAAGAAAATCAGGAACTATCGAATTTGCATGTGATGTTGATTGATGATGACCCCTTCATTCTCAACTACCTGACCCGCCTGTTGTCCTCGCGCGGCATCCATCAAATCCGCTTCGCCGGTGATGGCCATGCGGCACTGGAAGAATTGAAAAGCAATCAGATGCCAATTGATGTCATGGTGTGCGATCTGAATATGCCCGGTATGGATGGGGTTGAATTCTTACGCCACCTGGCCGATGCCAATTATACCGGGGCCATCATCATCATCAGCGGCAATGCCGACCTGTTGGCGACCATTTACGAACTGGCGCAAGCGCATGGCTTGCGGATTTTGGGCACGCTGGCCAAACCATTCACGCCACAGCGCTTTTTTGATATCTTGAATTTGCAATTTGGCGAGCGACGGGTTGCCAAGCCACGTTCCACCGTGCCCGTGCTACGCCCAACCGATGTCACCGAAGGCTTGCTCAATGGCGAATTCATCCCCTGGTTCCAGCCCAAGGTGGATGCGATTACCCTCAAACCCTATGGTGCCGAGGCACTGGCACGCTGGCAACGCGCCGACGGAACGCTGATTTCACCGTTTGCCTTTGTGCCCTTGATGGAAATGCATGGCATGATCGACCAATTATTTATCGCCATTCTGAGCCAAACCCTGGCCGCCAGCAAAATTTTGCAGCAAAGTGGTTTTGGCCATTTAAAGCTGGCGGTCAACCTTGCCTCATCCACCCTTGGCA
This sequence comes from Janthinobacterium lividum, assembly GCA_945864765.1. Lineage (GTDB taxonomy): Bacteria > Pseudomonadota > Gammaproteobacteria > Burkholderiales > Burkholderiaceae_D > CAMBDR01. The sequence continues at coordinate 4,076 of CAMBDR010000234.1, forward strand.
CGCTGAATTTACCCGACATTATCGACCGTGAATTGCAATTGCATCAAATCAACCCGGAACAACTGATTTTGGAAATCACCGAATCAGGTTTGATGCATGATGCGCGCATTGGTCTGGACGTATTGCTGCGCCTGCGCCTGAAAGGCATCGGCCTGTCGATTGACGATTTTGGCACCGGTTATTCCACCATTGATCAACTGCGCCGCCTGCCATTTACCGAGTTGAAAATCGATCAGTCATTTGTCGCCAGCGCGGCCAAAAACCCGGCATCAAAAATCATTTTGGAATCAAGTATTGATCTGGCACGGCGCTTAAACTTGCGCACCGTGGCAGAAGGGGTGGAAAGCGAGCTGGACTTGGAAATGATCAGAAAACTCGGCTGTGATGTGGTGCAGGGCTTTTTGGTCGCCAAACCGATGCCCTTGCCTGCGTTTATTGAATGGTTAAAGCACAATCCCGGCACGCACGAATAAATCAGAACACCGGGTTACCGCCCAGGCTAATGCTTGTCAACATCCAGATACAGCCAATCGGCATGCAACATCGGATGCTTTTTAAAGCCCTTGACCCAAGGTTGCACCACCCAGTTGCGATAGCGCCACAGCTCCACCACGCGCGCCGTATCCGCTTCAAGCTGGCGCGTCATGGTGCGATAAAGTTGAAGATGCTCGGGACTGCCGGGCGGCACCGTGCGCGCCTTGGCAAAGGCCTCATCAAACACCTTGGACTGGTAACAGCCAAAATTGCCACGCAAGGCATTTGGGCCATAATAAATGTTAGCAAAATCGCTACCATCGGGAATGGAGGCGATATTACCCAAACCAAACATCGGCAACTGGCAGGCATAGGCTGCCTTTAAATTGTCGGCAAACCCGGCAATGGAAAACTCGCTACGTAAGCCAACTTTGTTTAAGGATTTGCGCCACACTTCCGTTTTTGTCTTTTCGCGCACCGTTGTGCCGGAATTAATTTTGATAATCAGAGGTTTGCCATCGGGTAAGGTGCGAAAGCCATCCGCCCCTTTGCGGTAGCCAAACCGATCCAACAATTTATTGGCCAATTCCGGGTTATACGGTATGCCATTGCGGTATTTCGGGTCATGCCCCACCACACTGGGCGGCACATCCATTTCTGCCTTCAGGGCCTGGCCAAAAAAAGCCTGGTCGATCACGCTTTGAATGTCAAACGACATCGCAATGGCACGGCGCAAGGCATTTTTTTCCTTGCTGTAGCCACCCACTACCGGGTCTTTAAAATTGAAATAGGTTCCCGTCACCCCGGGCTCAACGAAACGATACAGTTTGACGCCTTTTTTTGTCAGTTCCGCATTCAATTTATCGCCCACAATCACCTTGGGCACAACGATTTCGGGCAGCAAGTCAAAATCACTTTGTCCACTGGCAAAAGCCAACCAACGCCCTTGATGTTCTTCCATGATGCTCACTTCAACCCGGCCAATTTGCGGCAGCGATTTACCCTTCATATCGGCAACTATCTGCTTATCCCAGGGATCGCCGCTGGATTCAAAATCCCACACCGTGGGCCGATAATCCGGATTGGCTTCAAACACGATTTTACTGCGCGGTACATATTCTTTCAAAATATAGGGGCCAGTGCCAATTGGATGGCGGCCACTGTTGCTACCATACATTTCCACCACTTCGCGCGCCACGGGTGCGCTGGCACCGTCGGCCAAATAGTATATAAAGGTATAATCGGGCCGTTTCAGGCGATATTGCAAGGTGTAGCGATCGAGCGCCTTCAGTCCGGCAATGGGCGCATTGTAGTCAAACTTACCGGTTTTTTTGGCCAATTCAACCTGTTCATCCAGGCCAATGATTTTATCTTCAAATTCGCCCGATTGGGTCGAACGATTGGCCGGGTCCATGACTCGCTTTATGGTGTAAATAAAATCCTGCGCCACCAACTCGCGACGCTGGCCTTTAAATGCCGGGTCGGGCGTGAAGTAAATGCCTTTTTTGATGCGCACCGTAAACACTTTGCCACCCTCGGTAATTTCCGGCAACGCCTCAGCCAGCACCGGTCTCAATTTCACCGGACGTGCCAGGTAATCATAGGCGTACAGATTTTCAAAGATATTGCGCGCCGCCCAGGTTGAATACAGGCTATTGGTGCGCATCAAATCAAAACCGTCATCGGCCGCTTCAAAAACCACGTGTAACACTTTATTCGGATCAGCCTTGGCTACCAACTCACCGCTTGCAAACCCGGCACAGGCAAAACCAAGCCACGCCGCCCACTTATTCAAACCCATTATTACTCCCTCGCTCTACGCCTGGCTGGTATGGTAGCTGGTCACCAATTCAACTTCATCTTTCGAACCCAAAAATACCGGCACGCGCTGATGCAGCTTGGTCGGTTGGATATCCATAATGCGTTGCCGACCATCGGTCGCGGCACCACCCGCCTGCTCGACAATAAACGCCATCGGATTGGCTTCATACATCAGGCGCAATTTACCCGGCATACTAGTATCACGCAAATCAGCAGGATACATAAAAATGCCGCCACGCGATAAAATCCGGTGTACGTCCGCTACCATCGAGGCAATCCAGCGCATATTAAAGTCGGTGCCACGCGGCCCGGTTTTACCGGCCAGCATTTCATCAATATAACGCTTCACGGGTGGGTGCCAATGGCGCGCGTTGGAGGCGTTAATCGCAAACTCGCGGGTGGTCGCCGGAATTTTGATATCGCGCTGAGTCAGCACCCACGAACCCATTTCCCGATCCAGCGTAAAGCAGTTGACGCCATTGCCGGTAGTGAGCACCAGCACGGTTTGTGGGC
>CAMBDR010000235.1 GCA_945864765.1 Janthinobacterium lividum
AACTGTATCCCAAACTCTACAACGGCTCGCAATACGCCAAACGCCTGCCAATTGGCACCGAAGCCATCCTGAAAAGCTTTAAACCGGAGGCCGTCAAGCGCTTTTACCACGATTGGTATCGGCCCAATTTAATGGCCGTGGTGGTAGCGGGTGATATCGACCCCAAGCAGGTTGAAAGCATGATCAAACAATACTTTGGCAAGCTGACCAACCCGGTGGGCGAGCGCGCCCGCACCTATGCCAGCATACCCGCGCGCACCGAATCCGAAGCGTTGGTGCTAACCGATAAGGAAGCGAGCAACAATACCGTGTTGTTGCGCTATCCCGTACAAACCTTTCAGGACAGCCAAACCCTGGGCCAATATCGCGCCAGAATGGTGGAAGATTTGCTTAGCCAGATGCTCAGCCTGCGCTTGCAGGAACTGACCCAACAAGCCAGCCCACCGTTTGTCTACGCCAGCAGCGGCATGAGCAAACTGGTACGTGGCCATCGCTCATTTACCGCTTATGCCGCCATCGGGCGACAAGGCAGCGCCCCCGCCATTGACGCCATGCTGCAAGAAAACCAACGCGCGCGCCAGTTCGGTTTCAACAATGAAGAATTGGAACGTGCCAAAAAATTCATGGTGCGCAGCATTGAACAAGCGTATCAGGAACGCAATAAAACCGAATCCGTGGCCTTTGCCGACGAATCGGTGCGCCATTTTCTGGAACAAGAACCGATCCCCGGCATCGTCAATGAATACCACTACATCACGCAGTTTGCCAAAACCATCCAACTTGATGAAGTGAATCAGGCAGCGCGCAAGCTGATACCGCAGCAAGAAGCCAAGCTGGTGGCGTATATGGGTTCGGACAAGGCTGAAACCCCCATCCCCAAGCCGGAAGAATTGTTGGCCCAGGTGGCCCATGCCGAGCAAAGCCTGGTGAATGCGCGGGTTGAAAAAGCCATCGCCAAAAATCTGGTGGATAACCCGCCCAAGCCCGGCAGCATCATCAAAGAAAGTTTTAACAAGGCATTGGGGCTGACCGAATTGAGTTTATCCAACGGCGCGAAAGTGATTTTAAAACCGAGCGACTTTAAAAACGATCAAATTCTGTTCAGTGCTACCCGCGTTGGTGGGCTGGCGCTGTTTCCAGATGCGGATATCATCAATGCGCGCTATGCCAGCCACGTGGTGGCGCAAATGGGCATGAAAGACTTTTCCCCAACCGATTTACAAAAACTTCTGGCGGGCAAAAGCGCCAACATCACGTTAAACCTGGGAGATAACCACGACCAGGCCAGCGGTGCCGCCGGTAGCCGGGATCTGGAAACGCTATTGCAATTAATTTATCTGCAATTTACCCAGCCGCGTAAGGATGAAGCCTTGTTTCAGGGCTGGATCAGTAAAGCGCAAGATCAATACAAAGACGTGTTGGCCGCGCCAGACGCGCAACTGTATGTGCAACAGGTTAAGGCGCTGTATGGCGACCATCCGCGTGCCGAGCAAATCCCCACCTCGGCGGAATTTGGCAAAATCCAACTGGAGCGGGCGATGGCAATTCACCGTCAGCGTTTTTCCAGCGCCAAAGACTTTACCTTTATTTTTGTCGGCAGCTTTGAGCTTGCCAAAATCAAGCCTTTGCTCGCCACCTGGTTGGGCAGCCTGCCGGGAACCGAAGTAGATACCCGTATGCTCGACGTTGCGCCCCATCCGGCGCGCGGCGTGATCAAGCAGGAGGTACGCGCCGGCACCGAAGCCAAGGCGGTGGCCACACTCAATTTTAGTGGCGCAAGCCCGTATTCACAAATCGAAGTGACCCGCTTATTGGCCCTGATCGAAGTGCTGAATATTAAAATCACCGATGTGTTGCGCGAAAAACTGACCTTGATTTATGGCGGCAGCTTGCATGGCGATTTGCAAAAACACCCGTATCCGCACTACCAAATCAGCACGCAACTCACTTGTGCGCCAGAAAACACCGATAAAGTCATCAATGCCTTGCTGGCAGAAATCGAAAAAGTCAAAACCCAAGGGCCGGAGTTGGCCGATCTCAACAAGGTCAAGCAAAACTGGCTCACCTCGTACCGCAGCAATTTGCGCGATAACGGCTATTGGATGAGCCGCTTGCAAACCTCGGTGACGAATCAACTTGATCCGGCCCTGCTGCTCAGTTATGAAAGCCGGATCAAGTCGCTCAGTGCCCGCGATATTCAACAAGCGGCGCAGCGCTATTTTGATTTGAATAACCAGGTGCAAGTGGTGCTTAAGCCAAAAATTTAGCCAAAACTTTAGCCAAAACTTTAAGCCAAACCTAAAAACGGGAGTCATGATGTTCCAATACCTGATTGCTTGCTGTTGTTTGGCCCTCGCCTTCAGCGCGAATGCGGGCATTGATCTACAGCAGCGCTTGCCGACCGACCCCGCGCTCAAAATCGGCAAGCTGGCCAATGGTTTGACTTACTACATTCAAAAAAACCCGCGCCCCGAGAAAAAAGTCGAAATGCGTTTGCTCTTGAACGTGGGTTCGGTGTTGGAACAGGATGATCAACAAGGTTTGGCCCATTTTGTCGAGCATATGGCCTTTCATGGTAGCCGCCACTTTAAAAAGCATGAGCTAACCGGCTATTTGCAAAGCATCGGCATCAAGTTTGGTGCCGATTTAAGCGCATTTACTTCGTTTAACGACACCATTTACATTTTGCAGGTGCCCAGCACTAAAAAGGAATATATCGAATCCGGCTTTTTGGTGTTGGAAGATTTTGCCAGTGGCATCAGTTTTAACGAGGCCGATATTGAACAAGAGCGCCACGTGGTGCTAGAAGAGTTGCGCACCCGCAAAGGTGCGAGTGAGCGCATTACGCGTGAACTCTTGCCCAAACTCTACCCCAATTCCCAATACGCCCAGCGTATGCCCGGCGGGCTGGAAGAACAAGTCAAAACCTTTGATGCCAGCGCCATGAAGCGCTTTTACCATGATTGGTATCGGCCCAATTTAATGGCGGTGATGGTGGTGGGCGATATTGAGCCGCAGGCCGCCGAGAAAATGATCGTAAAGCATTTCGCCAAATTAAGTAACCCGGCCGATGCACCGCCGCGCCCCATTACCAGCATCACCGCGCCGGAGCAATCCGAAGCCATTGTCAGCACCGATTCCGAAGCCAGCAATACCTCGGTATTTATTCGCTACGGCATCCAAACCCAGGCCCCGATTTTGACCGTAGACGACTATCGGCAGCAAATAATCAGCCTGGTCATGAGTACGGTGATCAACTCACGCCTGCAAGCGATGACTCAGCAAGCCAACCCACCGTTTGGCAGCGCGGGCGGTGGCTTGGCAGCACTGGAAGTGGGTTATCAAACTTTTTCGGTGTATGCCGGAATCAATCGCAGCGGCATTCAAGTTGCACTGGGCGCGCTGGCCACGGAAGTGAAGCGCTTGCAAAAATTTGGCATTAACCAGGGGGAATTGGATCGGGCACGCAAAGAAATCATCCGAGTCTGGCAACGCCAATATAACGAACGCGATAAAACCGATTCGATCTATTTCGTCAAGCGCTACAAGCAGCATTTTCTACAGCAAAGCCCCGTGCCCGGGATTGAAAATGAATACCGCTATGTCAGCCAACTGTTGCCCGCTTTAAGCATTGAAGAACTCAATCGCTTTGTGTTAAACGCCATTCCCAGAAATGTCGCCAAACTGATCAGCTACAACGGCATCCCCCAGCCGGGGGCGCAACAACCCAAACGAACGCAATTGCTGGAATGGGTGGCCGCAGCAGAAAAGGGGGATATTCAAGCGCTGGCGGAAGAAGTCATTCCCGGGCAACTACTGAGCCAGCTACCGCCCCCAGGCAGCATCGTGCTTGATAGCTTTGACCCGCAATTGAAACTGACCCGTTTAACTTTATCGAATGGGGTCAAGGTGTTACTCAGGCCAAGTCATTACCGCAACGATGAAATAGTCATGGCGGCCACGCGCGATGGCGGGGTCTCGCTGTTTGATGGCACGGATATCTTAAACGCACGCTATGCCACCCTGGCCATGGGCTCGATGGGCTTTAAAGACTTGTCGCCGCGCCAGATTCAACAATTTCTGGCTGGCAAACAGGTTTCTCTCAGCCCGAGCATGAATGCCTATAATGATCTGATCACTGGCAATAGTGGTCAGCAAGATTTTGAAACCCTGCTGCAATTGATTCAACTCATGTTTTCTGCCCCAAGGCGGGATGAAGTGCTTTACCAGCAGTTTTTGACGGCGCAAAGCGCGCAAACCCGTGGCAATCTGGTTTCGCCAGAACTGCAATTACAAAATACCATTCAAGACACGCTGTTTCAATCTCACCCGCATTTGGCGCAAGTATGGCGCGCTGAGGATGTGCAAAAACTCAATCTCGATGATTCAATCCGCATTTACCAACAACGCTTTGGCAGCGCCAAAGGCTTTACCTTTATCTTTGTTGGTAATTTTGAGGTGGCCGCCATCAAACCCTTGCTCAGCCAATATCTGGCCAGCCTGGCCACGCCCGATGTGGTGACCAGCTGGCGCGATGTGCAATTGCGCCCCGTCACCGGCATCGCAAAAAAAGAAGTGCGGGTTGGCAGCGATGCAAAAAGTACCGTCACCTTCAGCTTTAGCGGCCCCATTAGCGCCAGCACCGAAGACCGAATGCGCTTTTACGCCCTGATCGAATTACTGAATTTAAAAATCAGCGAGACCCTGCGTGAAAAGCAGGGTTACATTTACAGCGGCGCAGCGGATGGTTTGTTGATACCGCTGCCGAATAAAAACTATTTGATCTCGATTAGCCTGCCCTGCGGCCCGGAGAATGTTGACAATGTGATCCGCTCACTATTGGCAGAAATTCGCAGCCTGCAAGAGCGCGGCCCCAATCTGGTGGATTTGAATAAGGTCAAAGCCAATTGGTTAAAATCGTATCTTGAATCGCAGCGCAGCAATCAATCCTGGCTCAGTTATTTACTGTTTCATTTGAAAGAGCCAGCGGATTCAAAAACCGGCCCCAAAAAAGCGCTGAATGGGGAGAAAATGATTGCGGCCATGACGGCCAAACAATTACAAGCCGCCGCGCAGACATTTTTGAATTTGAATAATTATGTGCAGGTGGTGCAAAACCCGGATTTGTAGCGCTTCAACTGAGCGCCATAATTGAATGCGCCCTACAAATCATTGCTCAGAGAAAATAATCTTAAGAATAATGAAATGCAGTTGTTGGTTTTTTGCGCTGAACGGACTAATTTAGCGTCTATTATAGGCATACTATGCTAGCCTAGTTTTCAGTTCGCAATCGGCCCGATAACGATGTTTTTTTGGAGAACCCAATGGTAACCCTGCCCCCCAACGCACTACATCTGACTTCTGAATGGTTTATCATACCGGGCAACGAAGCGGCAGTGGCGCGGGTCGTGCCCGAGCTGGTGGCGCAGGTTCAGGCGAGCGAACCGGATACCCTCATCTATATGGTACACAAGCCCTGGCCCAACAGCGCCAATCTGCAATCGCTACCACCGGCCAACCCCGGTACGCTCTTGTTTTTTGAAGTCTACCGCAATCAGGCGGCATTTGAAGCGCATCTGAACGGTGCGGCGTTTACCCAATTCGTCAATAACCACGGCGATTTATTTATTCAAAACAATGGCAAACCGTTTTCTTTTGTCGAATTTTTGCATATGGAAGACGGTTTTATTCGCAGCGAAGCACCGGGGCAGCGCGCCAGTAGCAGCAATAAACATCCGGCCATTATGTTTGAGGTATTGGCCAACGACAAAGCCCATTTGAAGCAATTTTATAACAGCGTTTTTGATTGGAGCTATCACGACCAAAGCGCCGAGGGCTTTGCCTATGTCAACTTCCCCACCAAGTTGCGTGCGCTACTCGGTGGCATTGGGCAAGCCCAGGTTGGTGTGCCAGGTTTTGAGGCAGGCAATCACTTTTACCTGCAAGTGGACGATTTGGCCACCACCATAGCCAAGGTACTGGCGAGCGGCGGCCAGAGTTATCTGGGCATCACCCATATTGACGGTTATGAATTTGCGATGGTAAAAGACCCGGAGGGCAATATTATCGGCTTGATCAAATCGGCCATCCCGGCGCATTGATCTGACAGGAAATCATCTTGAATTTGATCGATCCCTGAATCCAAAAACGCTTGACCTGCGTATTAACCCATATCAACCGAAAATTCTTTCGGGCAACTTTAAACAATCCATTGGGAAGGGTCAAATGAAATCAATTCGCTATCAAACTCGTCGGCTAACCTTGAATGCGCTTAATTTCTTTCTCTCTTGCCGCATGTATGTTTTAAAAATCAGCCCTGCCAGTGCGCATTTTTTTCAAGCGATCACCCGATTGGTGTATGAACCGATTCAAAAATGCCCTTGTTTGCTGGATTCGACAAATTTTTACCGTTCGGTAATTTTTATCCTCAAAAATGGCAATGCCGCGCGGAATTTTACCGATCGGTAATTTCGGCTTGTATTTTCTGCCTGCGATGCTATAATCTTCCCGTTCGGTAATTTTTGGAGGCGGTGATGAGCAATATCAATCAAGCAGACAATTTGGTCACCAGTGTCGCTGCGCTGGGCAAAACCATCCGCGAAGTGCGCAAGCAACAAGGCTTGACCCAGGCCGACATTTCCGGCCTCGCCGCCATTGGCAACCGCTTTGTGGTGGATCTGGAAAAAGGCAAGCCCACCATTCAGTTGCAAAAAACGCTGGATGTGCTGGCGTTGCTGGGGCTGGAGTTGGTGATACGTAAAAAAGGCCAGCCATGACGCGCGCCAAGGCCGGGGTGATAACGGCAGCGCCTGATGCCAATTCTGAAGCGGCGCAACTGGCGCTATTCATCA
>CAMBDR010000236.1 GCA_945864765.1 Janthinobacterium lividum
TCCAAACGCGACCCTAATGAGTTACAAGGACGCAATGAAAACAACCGTGTGGTGAATTTTGATGCAGGGCCGAATCCATTACGATTAATCGGTCAATTAATTGATGTTAAAATCACCGATGTTCGGACTTATTCTTTGCGTGGTGAAATGCTCACGCAAGATTAAAACCATCTACCCTCAACATTTAACGATTTTTACCGACAATTTGAAACCCAACGCGCCACATCAACCTTTATATTTTGTTCCAGAGCCATTTGAAAATGGCCGTTTGGCGCATTTGTGCGGCCCGCTGGACGAAAATTTACGCCAAATTTCATCGGCACTGGATGTCACCCTGTTCCGGCGTGGCGAAAAATTCATTATTAGCGGCCATAAAGCCGAGCGCGCAGTCAAAATCCTCGAACACTTTTATGCCTGCGCCGACAAGCCGATCGGGGTGGAAGAAATCCAACTCGCGCTGGTTGAACAAAGAGCGGTACTCGATACCCTCAGTGCCAGCCCCGGCGCGCCCGCTGCCAGTGACTTGGCCGAGCAAGCCCGCTTAGCCCAGGCCATGGCCGAAACGGCCGCCGCCGAAGTGGCCAGCAGCCCCTTGCTAAAAACCCGGCGCAACGACTTGCGTGGCCGCACCCCGCACCAGGTGCAATATTTAAAAGCCATTTTGGAACACGATATCAGCTTTGGGGTTGGCCCGGCAGGTACCGGCAAAACTTATCTGGCGGTAGCCTGTGCGGTGGATGCGCTGGAGCGCGATGCCGTCAAACGCATTATTTTGACCCGGCCCGCAGTGGAAGCGGGTGAACGGTTGGGCTTTTTACCGGGCGACTTGGCGCAAAAAGTAGACCCGTATTTGCGCCCGCTGTACGACGCCCTGTACGACTTACTGGGTTTTGACCGCACCCAAAAAATGTTTGAAAAACAAATGATTGAAGTCGCGCCGCTGGCGTATATGCGTGGCCGCACCCTCAACCATGCGTTTATTATTCTCGATGAAGCGCAAAATACCACCACCGAACAAATGAAGATGTTTTTAACCCGCATCGGTTTTGGTAGCCGCGCCGTCATTACCGGCGACGTGACCCAAATCGATTTACAACGCGGGCAAAAATCGGGCTTGATCGATGCCCTCAAAGTCTTGAAAGACGTGCGCGGTATTGCCTTCACCCATTTTTCCAGTGCCGACGTGGTGCGCCATCCGCTGGTAGCGCGCATTGTTGATGCCTATGAAGCCCATAGCGCACTCGAACACGAATCCAGCAGCCACCCCTTGCCGCCGCCCACGCGCTTGCACTATGCCAGAAAAAAATAAACTCTCGCTCTCGGTACAATATCCCGACCCCCGGCTACGCGCCGAGCTGGGTCGCCCACTACTGCGGCGCTGGGTGCAGGCTGCGCTACTGGGGCCAGCCGAGTTGACCTTGCGCTTTGTTGATGCGGCCGAAGGCCAAACCTTAAATCGCGATTATCGCGGCAAAGACTATGCCACCAATGTGCTGACCTTTGCCTACAGCGAAGATGAGGTGGACGGCGTGGATGAGGTGGATGTGGCTGCCAATAGCGATATTTGCCGCGCCGACATCGTCTTGTGTACCGACATTTTGCAACAGGAAGCGCACAGCCAAAATAAAAGCTTGCTGGCGCACAGCGCCCACCTGATCGTGCACGGGGTCTTGCATGCGCAAGGCTTTGATCATGAAAACGATGCCCAGGCCGAAGAAATGGAGCAAGAAGAAATCCGCATCCTGGCGCGCCTGGGTTTTGCCAACCCCTACCTCGAAGCGGATTAACCCACCATGTTAGACGGCAACCTGTCCCTGATCACCCCCGAAGGTATCCGCCTGCGCTTAACCCCGGCCGGCCCCACGGTACGCGCTTTTGCCTGGGTGATTGACCTGTTGGTCTGGTTCGGTATTTTCATCGCGCTTTCGATCATGTCAGCGCTTTTGTCTTCCACCATCGGCGATAGCAAAACCACCTCGGGCTTTATGTTGATTGGTACGTTCGTCAGCTATTGGGGCTACCCTGTTTTGTGTGAAGTGTATTGGCGCGGTGCCACCGTTGGCAAGCGCGCGATGGGCATTAAAGTGGTGCGCAGCGACGGCTTACCGGTAGGCTGGCGCGAATCGGTGCTGCGCAACCTGTTATTGGTCGCCGATTTTTTACCCGCCTTGTATGTGACCGGTTTGGTGTGCATGCTGAGCGATACCCAATTTCGCCGCCTGGGCGATTGGGTGGCTGGCACCCAGGTGATTTACGTGGAAAAAGTCAACCAACGCGGCGTGGCCAACACCACCCCGCCGCAACCCTTGCCCTTTGCCCTGACGCCACAACAACAAAGCGCACTGGTCGATTTATTTGAGCGCGAACCGACCCTGCCCATCGCCCGCCTGATTGAATTGGGCACCATTGCCCAACCGCTGACCCAGCGCGAGGGTACCGAATCGGTGAAACAAATGCGCGCCTATGTCGCCGGGATATTGCAATGAAACAAAGCCAATTTGAAAGTGAAAACAGCGCGCTGTGGCAAGAACTTGAAGCCTTGTTGGCCAACAAAGCCACCAACAAAGCAAACAACAACGCCCCCGACCGCACCCAATTGCCCACGCTGTATCGGCGTTTATGCCAGTGTCTGGCCTTATCCGGGCAACGCGGCTATTCGCCCCAACTAACGCAATATTTGCATCGACTGGTACTGGACTGCCATCAACAGTTTTATGGTGCCGCAGTGGAACGGCCATTCACCCTGCACCAATGGCTGGGGGTAGAATTTCCGCGCCGGGTGCGGCAAGAATGGCGCTTGTTTTTATTCGTCAACCTCTTGTTTTGGGGGGTGGCCCTGATAGTCGGCTTAATGGTTTGGAGTAACCCGGATTGGGCTTACAGCTTTGCCTCGGCCAAAGAACTGGAAGGCATGCGCGATATGTATAAACCGCACCCCAGCCGTATGGGGCGCGGTGGTAGCGGCGGCGATATTGCCATGTTCGGCTTTTATATCTGGAATAACGTCTCGATTTGCTTTCGCACCTTCGCCGGTGGCTTGTTTGGCGGCATTCCCGCCTTGCTCAGCGTCGGCTTTAACGCCATCAACCTGGGCGTGGTGGCGGCCTGGCTCAGTCTGGACGATAGCACCCGCCTCAATTTTTGGTCGTTCGTGGTCACCCATTCCAGCTTTGAAGTGACCGGTTTGCTGTTGGCGGGCCTGGCTGGTATGCGCATGGGCATGGCCCTGATCAAACCGGGCCGCATGACGCGCCGCCAAGCGCTCAGTTACACGGGGGAATATGTGTTTCCCATCGTGGTGGGGGCCGCCATTCTGACCTTGCTCGCGGCGTTTTTTGAAGGCTTTTGGTCGGCCAGTGGTGCCGCGCCGATGGTGAAATTCGTGGTCGGTGGCGTCTGTTGGAGCATCGTTATCCTGTTTTTCAGCGTGGCCGGGCGGAGACCTTAATGCAAATCGACAAACTGGTGTTGGATTTGCGCCCACGCAGCAATTATCAGGCGCTGGATCTGGGCTTTGCCTTACTGCGGCTGGCAGCGGCCCAAACGTATTTAAGCTTTTTGGCGCTGTGGCTGCCCTTAATGGCCTTCCTCACACTGCTGGCTTGCTTAAGCCCAAGCAATAGCCCCTGGCTGTTTGTCGTTGCATGGTGGTTGCGCCCGCTGCTGGAGCGCGCCCCTTTATATGTGTTATCGCGTGCCGTGTTTGGTGAAAAAGTGACTTGGCAAGCGGCGGTACTGGCCTGGCCGGGGCAACTTGCTGGCGGCTGGTTTTATTTAATGGCCTTGCGCCCGTTTTTAATCTCTCGTTGCCTGGGGCAGCCCATTTGGCAACTCGAAGGCGCACGTGGCAAAACCGCACGCGAACGCTATATGGTGATTAGCCGCCAAGGTGCGGGCACCAGTGCCGGCTGGTTTGGTCTGGCTTGCGTGCATTTTGAAGTGGTTTTGCAATTTGGCCTGATCGCCCTGATTGGCTTGTTTTTTAGCGACAATGATTGGGTCAACCCGTTTGCCCTGTTTTTAAAACTGGAGAAAAATGTCACGTCCCTCTCCGGCATCTTGCTCACCTATGGCTTGTACACCCTATCCATCGCAGTGATTGCGCCGATTTATAGCGCAGGCGGTTTAACCCTGTACCTGAACCGCCGCGCCACATTGGAAGCCTGGGATATTGAATTGGTCCTGCGCCAGATTCAGCCACCGGGCCAAGGCAGTGGCGCACAACCTGGCAAAAGCGCAGGCAAAAGCGCTGGCCGCGCGCTGGCATGGCTACTACCGCTGTTGCTGTTGCTACCGCTCGCGCCCCAGCCGGGCCAGGCTGCGCCAACCAAACCAAGCCAAGCCAAGTCAGCGCAGTCCACTCAGTTGCCGTGCAACGCGCCGGAGTACTGGAACAACCCGGAAACCGGACGCAGCCCCGATCATGATGCCAAACAAACGGCATTGCGCCAGGAAGTGCGCAATATCTACACCGATACCGATTTGCGCAGTTTCGAGTGTAAATCATCATGGCAAGTCAAGCCTGGGTTAATCAATCTGGATTGGCTCAAAAAGAAAGAGGAGCGCAAACCAGTCAAGCCGTGGTTTGGTTTGGGGCTGTTGGGTGCCGATCTGATAAAAATCGCGATTATTGTGGCCGCTTTGTCGCTCTTGATTTTTATCATTTATCGCTATCGCGACCAATTTGGCAAATGGCTACCGCAAACCAAAGCCGCTGCCGCGACCGAAGTGGGCGGGCTGGATATTCGCCCCGAGAGTTTGCCCAAATCGGTGACCGCCAGCGTAAAAAAATTATGGCAGGAACAACAGCGCCGCGCCGCGCTGGCTTTGCTGTATCGCGCTACCCTCTCGCGCCTGGTGAGTGAGCATGGCCTGCATATTTCACGCGGCGCAACAGAGGGTGATTGCTTGCGTATTGCGCTCAGCGAGCGCGAGCAATTAGGCGCTGCCTGCTGGCAAATCACCCAGGACAGCACCGCTTTATGGCTGCGCGCAGCCTATGGCGAACTCTGGCCCGATACCGATCAAGTGTTGGCAGCCTGCAGCCGCTGGGATCTGGCTTTTGGCGCTAGCCATGGCGAGCGGGAGGCTGCATGAAACTCAGTTCCAGCGAAATCACCAAACTGCTGCTCTGGGTCTGCCTGTTTGCCCTGTTGGGCTGGCTTTGGTGGTATTGCTTTGAAAAGCGCGTGAGCGCGGTGCCAACGGTTTCCAAGGCGGCCAAAGAAAATACCTTTTTGGGTGCCAGCCGCCTGCTGAAAAAGCACGACTATCGGGTTAAAACCATCGTCAATCTTGAAGGCGCGCTGGATCACCCCTTACCCAAAGGCACGCTGTATTTGCGCAGCATGAGCGGCACCATTGAACCCAAGCAAACCACGGTTTTGCTGAGCTGGGTTGAACAAGGCAATACCCTGATCTATCAACCGCGTTGGACTGGCAAAAACATCACCGCAGATTTGTCCCGCCTCTGCACCAAAACCCCCTTGCAATTGAGCGACGATATCAGTGGCAAGATAAAGGATGATGAGGATGATGAGGATGATGAGGATGATGAGGATGACGAGGCTGATCAGCCCGCCAGCCAAAAACCGGGGTCAGGAGAATCGAGTGCTGAATCGAGTGCCGACGCCAAAAAAGCGGATGAAAAAGATGAGGCGGAAGATGAGGCAAAAGATGAGGCAAAAGATGGCAAAAATGATGCCAAAAAAGATAAAAACAAGGATGATGACGAGGACGATAAGCCCCGGCTTTCAATCGACCCGATTCCCAGAACCCGCTTAAGCAGCGGCAGCCTCGATCCGATTTCCAAACTGCTCGGCATTGAATTGCGGAGGGTATCTTTTAGCGAGAGCAAACCGGAAAAGGATAAAAAACCTGAGCCCGCCAAGGCTTTAAAGAAATTACGCAAGAAAAAAACCACCACCTGCCCGGCCGAAGTGCAGTGGCCCAATACCAGCTATGCGCTGCAAATGGATCATGACAACTTACGCCTGTTCAGTAAAAATGATGACAAGCTGATGTTGGCCGACCCATCCGGCCAGGCCCTGCGCATTTACCAACAAGGCCAAGGCCATATTGTGGTACTGGCAGAGGATTATTTTCAAAACGCGGAACTGGCGTATTTCGACCATGCCGAAGTGTTGCTGAAAATAATGGGCTTGCAAGCCGAGCGCACCGTCCTGGTGATCCAACAATTAAAACACGAAGCCTGGTACGAAAAGCTGTGGAATCACTTTTACCTGGCGCTCTCGGCCTGCGCACTGGGTTTGCTGCTGTTGCTGTGGATTAGCGTGCGTCGCTTTGGCGCGGTCTACCCGATCCCCGAACCAAACCGGCGCGCCTTGCTGGAACATATTGACGCCAGCAGCCGTTGGCTGTGGCAAGTGCCGGGTGGGCGCGATATCTTGCTCAATGCCGCCCGCTCGCTCACCGTCAAAGTGTTGCAACGGCGCGCCCCGGCGATCATGCGTTTAAGCCAATCGGAACAAATTGCGCAATTGAGCGAAGTTTGCTCAATCAACCGCCCCGATCTGGTCTTGGCCCTGTCCAGCGGCGTTGCGCCCACCCCCTTACTCTTTATCCGACAACTCAAAACCCGACAACGATTGAGAAAACATTATGAGCGATAGTCCCGATATACGGTCAGACGTGCGGCCCGACGTGCGGTCCGAAATTAGCCCGATTCCCGCCGAGCGCTTACAACAAGCCATCGACATCGTCACCCGCATGCGCAGCGAAATTCAGCGCGCCTTTATTGGGCAGCAAAAAGTATTGGAACAAGTGCT
>CAMBDR010000237.1 GCA_945864765.1 Janthinobacterium lividum
CTAACAAAAGCGCCAGATATAAAAAAAGAAGTACAAAAAAAGTAATAAATGGAATTAGCACAACATAGAAGTTCCCCCACAAAAGACTTACAAAATCAATTTCTTGGAGAAAAAATGAAACACGCCCTCTTGAAGTGCCTGGCCGCTTCTGCTATTGCCGCAAGCTTATTACCCGCTACCACTTTTGCTGCAGGTTACACCCAAACCAAATACCCTGTGGTCCTGGTTCACGGCTTGTTTGGCTTTGACAAAATCGGCCCGGTTGAATATTTCTACGGCATTCCATCGGCGCTGGCATCAGGTGGTGCCAAGGTGTACACACCACAGGTATCGGCAGCAAATAGCACCGAAGTGCGCGGCGAGCAATTGCTGTTGGAAGTAAAAAAGATTGCCGCTGCAACCGGTTCGGCCAAGGTTAATCTGATAGGCCATAGCCATGGTGGCCCAACCATTCGTTATGTCGCTTCGGTACGCCCTGATTTGGTGGCCTCGGCCACCAGTATCGCCGGTGTGAATAAAGGCTCGGTGGTCGCTGATTTATTGTTGGGCATAGCGCCCGCTGGCAGCGTATCTCGTGACATAATCTTGAAAGTGAACCAGGCCTTGGGCACGATTATTTCTTTCTTGTCCGGCAGCCCCAATCTGCCACAAAATTCATTGGCCGCAGCCCAATCCTTAAGCACGGCTGGCGCAGCCAAATTTAATGCCGCCCACCCGGCCGGGGTGCCCACCACCGCCTGCGGCGAAGGCGCGTACCAACAAAACGGCGTGTCGTATTTTTCCTGGAGTGGTGCCAGCGGTTACACCAACTTATTGGATGTGATTGACCCTGCCATGGCACTGACTTCACTGGCCTTTAACGGGGCCAAAAACGATGGTTTGGTTGGCTCTTGCTCCAGCCATCTGGGCCGCGTGATACGGGATGATTACCGTATGAATCACCTTGATGAAGTCAACCAATTGGTAGGCATCGTCAATTTATTTGAAACCAGCCCGGTCACCGTATTCCGTCAGCACGCCAATCGCTTGCAACAACTCGGCCTGTAAATCCCGCCCCCCCGACCTTCATGATGAAACTGAAACCAATCCATTACTGGTCGGGGGCGGCGCTGGCAGGTGTCGCCTTGCTTGGCAGCATGTTACTGCCATCCGACTCGCCCCCCGTTAATTCAAGCAATGCCAACCTGGCGCGTACCGATCCGAATGCCTTTGTACGCTCCCATGAAGGCACCAAACCCGATGGCGAGCTCAAGGTTGCCGCCAATAATGCCCTGGTGGTGGATGCCGAACTGGGCCATTTATTCGATTATTACTTGAGTGCCCTGGGCGAAAAATCGCTCGCAGCGATTACCGTTGAAACCGAACGGGAACTTGACCGCAAGCTCAGTCCGGCGGCAGCAGCACAAGCCAAAAAACTGTTGGCACGCTACCTCGACTACAAACGCAATTTGATTGAGATCGAAAAAAATATCAAGGTCACCGGTAGCCAGGCAGAAGGCATTCGCGCCCGCCTGAATGCACTCAACCAGGAGCGCGCCAAGTATTTTTCAGCGGAAGAAATCAAAGGTTTATTTGGTTTTAATGATGCTTATGACCGCGATGCACTGGCCCGCATGGAAGTGGAAGAAAACAAAGCCTTAAGCCCCGAGGAAAAACAGCAAGCCTTCGCTAAACTCGATCAGCAATTGCCGCCGGAAGTGCGCGAAGCACGCGAAGCGCCGTTAAAATTAAGCAAGGTGGAAGAACAAGTGGCGCAAATTCGGGCCAAGGGTGGTACTGAACAAGAAATTTACCAATTGCGCGCCAAGGCATTTTCAGCCAATGCGGCGGCACGGTTGGCCGAGGTTGACCGCGAAGAAGCGCAATGGCAGGCGCGCATCCAAGCCTATTTGGCCCAGCGCAATCAGATCAGGCAAAGCAATCAGGCACCAGCGCAGCAATTGGCGGCAATTTCAGCGCTACGCCAGCAGCAGTTTACGGCAGAGGAACAAATTCGCTTACCCGCCTACGAATAAAGCATCACCTCAGGTTCAAGCGCGCTTGCACATGGGAGCGCACCATTGCGGTAACGCTATTGGCAAACACGTCTACCGTAATATTCGCACTACGAAACTTCCAACGCTTTAAATGCCAATCTTGCACCAGCGACATGCAATGTGCTGCCATTAAATAAGCATCTTCCAATGGCATGGCACCTGTGCTGACAATCAAGTTGGAAATATGGATTTGAATGTTTTGCTCGGAAGTTTTAGCAATTTCGCGCTGGGCCAAATCCAGACCACGGGTTTCCAAAAATACAAAATAAAGCCACGGCTGCAAGATTTCCGCCAGAAAAATATGTGCGCGCAACAAACATTCAATTCGATCCAGCGGGGCCTCGATATGTTCAAACCACATCTCCAGCAACTCGGTGATGTATAACACCATATCCGCAATCATTGCCGCCAACTGGTTTTTATGTTCGATATAGCCATATAAACCGCCCATCGACAAACCGGTTTCACGACATAAATCACGCAAAGTCATTTCCCGAAAGCCGACGGTATTGGCCAAACGAAAGGTCGCAACAAAAATCTTTTCCAAGTTTTCCAATGCTGCCTCACGCCGTTTGACCCCGATCTGATCGGCGTTGCGATCAAGCAAAGCTTCCCATACATTACCTTCATGCAAGGGGGTAACACCGCGAAACTGCGTCAAATCAAAGCTGACTGGAAGATCCTGGATTTTCATTGGCTTATGCATCTAAATTTCAAGAGGTGATATTATACAAGAGGATTGCTTATCCTGACTCCGGGAGCATCAAGTATTTACCCGATACCTGGCAAATAACCCGACCAAAGTGCGATCTCGCATGGTGGCACAAAATAAGCAAGCGGAT
The DNA here is from genome assembly GCA_945864765.1 of Janthinobacterium lividum. Taxonomy (GTDB): domain Bacteria; phylum Pseudomonadota; class Gammaproteobacteria; order Burkholderiales; family Burkholderiaceae_D; genus CAMBDR01. The sequence goes on from CAMBDR010000237.1 coordinate 2,879, forward strand.
GAAGGTCAAATTACAACATCATTCGTTGTTTGATCATAAACCCACACATTTTTGTCAACTTTTGATGGTGTTCGTCGAATTATTGATTACAATAGATTTTTGCATTGCAGCATAATGCTGCAGCCCCCATTTTCAACAGGAGAGAACCATGTTTTCAAATACCGAGCAATTTTCCAACGCGACCAAAGCTTTGTTTGAATCACAACTGGCAGTTTTCAATAAATTAACCAGCAAAACCGTGGAAAGCGTAGAAAAAGTCGTCGCCCTGAACATGGCGGCAGTGAAAGCATCTGCCGAAGAAGGTTTGGCGATTGCGCAAAAAATGAGCGATGCCAAAAATCCCCAGGCTTTGATGGTACTGGGTTCGTCGCAAGTCAAATACAATGCGGAAAAAGCCGCCGTGTACAGCCACCACTTTGCTGAAATTGCTGCCGGTTTGCAAGCCGAGTTCACTAAAGCCGCCGAAAAGCAACTGGCCGACACCAAAAACAAAGTTGAAACCCTGATTGATGATGTTTCCAAGCATGCACCCAAGGGTTCGGAAAACGCCATCGCCATGCTGAAAAACGCCATTAACAATGCCAACGCCGGGATGGAACAATTAAGCAAAGTCACCAAGCAAGCCGTTGAAACCGTCGAAGCCCAAGTGGTAAAAGCGACTGACGAATTTGCTCAGGCAGTAGAAAAAGTCGCGCCTTCCGCCAAAGGCAAAAAATAAGCTTGCTGGTTTTTTGCTTGTTTTTCGTTTTTTTGCAGCATGCGGTGGCACTATCAGGTGCTTCTGCATGCGAGCCGCTCTTCCCCTTCCTTTCATTTCCCCCTCGCCCAACCATTCCATCCACGCCACTCTTTCTGGCACTTTCGCCTGTTTCACCGCCCATACCAATAACGTGCATGCGTGGCGCGGTAGCTTGACCAAATCGGCTTCGATCCCAAATTCGCCTCAAACCGCAATTCGATGGCACCGGTTTCATCGGTACGCAAACGCCCGATGCCCATGCTGCGGTAGCGTTCAAACACTTCCGCTTTGGGATGACGGTAGCGGTTACGGTAGCCAACCTGAAACAACGCCCATTGCGGCTGCACCGCTTGCAAAAATTCTGGCGTGGACGACGTGCCGCTGCCATGGTGCGGGGCCAATAGCACGGTCGCTGGCAAGCGCGCGCGACTGGTTTCCAGCAATTGCGCCTCTTGTGCGGCCTCGATGTCCGCGGCCAATAAAATCGAGCCTTGGCTGGTCGTCACCTTCAAGGTACAGCTATGGGCGTTGGGCTTGGCGCGCGGGTCGGCATAGATTTCTGGCGTGGGATGCAACAGTTCAAATTGCACGCCATCCCAAGTCCAGTGCTGCCCTGCCAAACAGCGCTGATGGCGCGCCGCTGCGGCGATGACCGGGTGTTCCCATTCGAGCGAACTTGACAACCACGCCACGGGTAGCGATTGCAACAGCGAGAGTGCGCCGCCAACATGATCGAGATCGCGATGGCTGACCATTAAGCCATCCAGGCTTTGAATGCCGCGCGCCTTCAGATACGGCACCAGCACCCGATTGCCGCCATCCGATAGCGGCGAATACGCGGTGCCAGTGTCATACATCAAGCGATGATGGGCTGTTTCCAGCAAGAGCGCGTTGCCCTGCCCGATATCAAACGCCGTCACCCACAGCGCGCCTGGCGGCGGCTGGGTCGGGCGATTCAGGAACAAGGGCAAGCAGAGCAGTGGCCCAGCCCAACGCGCAGGCCAGGCACGCGGTGCGAGTAGCCAGATAATGCCGATACACGCCAGTACAAACATCCACACAGCCGGTTGCGGCGCACTCCAAACCGCCAAACTGCCATGGCTCAACCACTGTAAGCACTGCGCCAACACCGCAAACACCGCATGCGCCAGCCATAATAGCCAGGGGCACAAAGGCCCCGGCGCAATACTGCCCAACAGCGCCAGCGGCGTGACGATAAAGCTGATAACCGGAATGGCGAGCGCATTGGCAGCAGGACCAACGATGGAAAACTGGTTGAACAAAAAAACCGTCAGCGGCAATAAACCCAGCGTCACCACATATTGCGTATGCAGGGCGTTTTTCAAATTCGCCCACAGCCAATTTGCCTCATTCATAGCCGCACCAACGCGTCCGGTGGAGGCATAAAAAATCAAACCCACCGCGCCAAACGATAACCAAAAGCCCGGTGCCATCACGGCCCACGGGTCAAGCAGCACCACCACACCCAGGGCGCTACACAAAACGTGGGAAGCGCTGCTGGTGCGCCCCAGCCACAAAGCCAGCGCCGCCACGCTGAGCATAATCAAGGTGCGCTGGGCTGGCACACCAAAACCAGCCAGCGCGACATAGGCCACGCCACTCAGTACCGCAGCCAGAGCCGCCACTTTTTGGGCGGGCAGCAAGAGCGGCAACTGGGCGCGGGTAAAAAACGAGCGCCGCCACAAGGCCCCCAGCAAACTGGCAAACAAGCCCGCGATCATGGTGATGTGCAAACCCGAAATCGAGACTAAATGACTGATCCCGGTGCGGCTAAACAAGACCCAATCGGCTTGACTCACCGCGCGCTGATCACCCAATACCAGCGCCACCAGCACCGAGGCATAGCGCGCATCGGGCAAGGCCGCGAAAATGCGCTGGCGCAAGCGTTCACGCGCCAGCGCCAGGCTGTTGCCGGGGCTGAAGACAAAATCCTGCAAGCGTCGATTCGGCTCGTCCTCACGCACATAACCGGTGGCGCGAATGCCCTGCTCCAGCAGCCACAGTTCATAATCAAACCCATAAGGATTGGCTTGCCCGTGCGGGCGTTGCAGGCGCACCGTGAGTTCCCAGCGCTCGCCTGGCAACACTAGTTGTTCGCCATACCAGCCCAGTACGACATGCCCTGGCACCTTCAATGGCGTTGTTGCTGTATTGGCTGCGTTGGCTGTATTGAGCGCCTGCTCAACATCAAATTGAAAGCGCACACCCCCTTCAAAACGATACGGCAAGCCGCTCACCGTACCGCGCAAGACGATGTTTTTACCTTCCAGATTAGTAGGCAATTCGGTATGCAAAACCCAGGTGGCCAGGCTGGCGGCCCAAAAAAATCCCCCGGCAACGGCCAGTGGCAAGCGGCAATACCAGCGCTTGAACCAATGCGGACGTACCAAGCCACCCAGGGCCAGCAAACCCAACAATGCCAAAATCCAATATGGATGAGGTGGCAACTGCGCTTGCTGCTGCAAGGCATAGCACCCCACAACCCAGGCTAAAATAACGCTGCGCATGGTGCTTCAGGCCGCTGGCGGCAAAGTGATCAGGCCGGCCATGCGCGGCAATACCGCCAGCGCATTGCTGCTGGTTTGCTGCGCCGTTTGCGCCAGCGTCTGGCCACGCAAATCCGCCAACACCTGGCCGATGGCGGGGATTTGCTGCGGCGTATTCACCGCCGGATGCAACCAACTGGGGGCGATGTCGGGCGCATCGGTTTCCAGCACCAGGGCGCTAAATGGCAACTCTACGGCCAAGCGCCGGATTTGCAAAGCGCGCGTGAAAGTCATGGCCCCGCCCAAACCCAATTTAAAACCCAGATCAATAAAAGTGTGTGCTTGTTGAAAGCTGCCGTTAAAGGCATGGGCGATGCCGCCCACCACGCGCAGCCGCCGCAGTTGCTTCAAAATCTCATCTTGCGAGCGGCGCACATGCAACAGCACTGGCAAGCCAAACTCGCGCGCCAGCTTCAATTGTTCGACATAAAAATATTCTTGCCTCGCGCGCAGGCTGCCGCTTTTCAGTTCGGGGATGAATAAATCCAGACCAATTTCGCCAATCGCCACCATGCGTGGGTCGGGCAGTGCCGCAATCACTTGTTGGCGCAGGACCGATAAATCTTCATCGCTGGCGCGTGCCACATACAT
>CAMBDR010000238.1 GCA_945864765.1 Janthinobacterium lividum
GTCTATCAAACCAGCGATGACCGCTATCTCGCGGTGGGCGCGCTGGAACTGAAATTCTGGCAATTAATGTGCGACACCTTGCAACGCAGCGACTTGAGAAATCAACATTGGATGTGTGGCTTAAGCGTCGCCAGTAGCGCCTCCGATGCCGTGCAAGCCGAATTGGAAACCATTTTTGCCAGCCAAACCCTGGCCTCCTGGACTACCTTGTTTGCGGACATCGATTGTTGTGTGACGCCGATCTTACGTTTGGATGAAGCATTGCAACATCCGCTGTTTGCGGCACGCAAAATGGTATTTTCAGCGCAGCATGAGACTGAAGGCGAGTTTTGGCATACGGGATCAGGTATCAAATTTAGTGCCTGAAAGATCGAACAACGTATTTTTCAGCCCACACACAGCTATACTAGGCAGCAAACCTCACAACGCCCAGCCCGGGATGCGCCATGATTTTTTCTCCGACCAATTTCACCTGTTTGCTTTGGCGGCAATGGATGGTGGTATTGATGTTGGTATTGGCGCGGCTTGGTGGGATCGGGCTGCTTCTTGTTTCAGCGCTGGCCCAGGCCGAATCAGCGCGCTGGACAGAACTGGCACACACCGCATTCCATAGTTTTCATACGGCCTTGCCGCACCCTGTGGTAGCCGCACTGGCTGAAGATGGCGATGGTTTTTTATGGGTCGGAACCCAAGCGGGTTTGGCGCGCTGGGATGGCTACCATTTCCGGCTGGCCAAAGATTTGCCAGACCAATGGATACAAACACTCCATACCGACCAGCGCGGCCAGTTATGGATAGGAACCCGTAGTGCCGGCTTGCTACGCTATCAGCGCGAGCTTGATCAATTTACTTCGGCAAGTAGTCAATTATCCCACTTGGCGGTGCGCACCATTGCCGACGCTGGCAACAACGCTGATGCAATCTGGCTGGGCACCGATAGCGGTCTCGATTTACTCACCATTTCCACCCAAAAAATCGAACACTGGCACGCCAGCCCAGGAAAGGCCGATAGCTTACCCAGCCAACGCATCAGCGCATTGTTGCTAGACAACAACAACCAATTATGGATAGGCACCGACCGTGGCTTGGTACGCCGCCCGGCCCAACCCGGGCAAGCCACCCTGACAACCATTGCACTCCCTCTGTCAAGCGGACAAGTTGCCGATATTACCAGTCTGTTCCAGGCACAAGACCAGCGTATCTGGATCGGTACGCGCAAACATGGCGCTTTTTTATTTGATCCCAAAAACCAGCAGATTCTGACCCCGCAAAAAAATATTGCCCTTTCGATTGACACAATTCACAGCATTACTCAAGCCAGCAATGACGAGATTTGGCTTGGCAGCTTTGGCCAGGGCATTATCGCTGTCAACACCCAAACGCTGGATGCACGACGCATCGTCAGGCGAGCCGGGATAGCCACCAGTTTGAACGACAATACCATCTGGAGTATGTTACGTGACCGTTCCGGCCTGGTGTGGGTCGGCACCAACCACGGCCTGGCGCGCCACAATAGTACCCAGCAAGCAGTGCGCAGTTTGATCGGGCATCCTGAAAACAGTGATGGCTTAAGTTTTGATGCCATCACCAGTATTTGGCCTGCCAACGACGGACGGATTTGGCTGGGTTTGGAGAAAAATGGCGTGAATATTATCGACCAGCACGCCCGGCATGTCTTGCAAATTCCGCCAGACCCTGGTCAGCCCGATACGGCTTTACCCAAAGCGAGCATTACCGTCATGCAAAATAGCCTCAACAACTCGGTGCTGATCGGCAGTATGCGTGGCCTCTATCAAGTGATTCCAGCCACGGCTGTAGGGCAGGATGGGCAAAGCAGCGAGATGATGATTAACCGCATAAAATTACCCAGCCGCAACCCCAGTGCGGTTATTTCCGGCATCTCCATGCAAGGCACGAATTTTTGGCTGGGTTATTGGGATGGATTATGGCGGCAGCCGAGCGCCGAATTGAAACACAAGGCGTGGCCAAAAACTTTATCCACCAGCGATTTCGAGCAAATTGGGGCCAAATTCAATTTACCCAACAGTTTAAGTGATCAGCGCATCAGCACGATTGAAGCCGCACCGGACGGCGCGCTGTGGATAGGCACGGGCAACGGCTTAAACTGGTATGACCCGGCCAGCCGGCGCTTGGTCGCCTTGCGCGCCAATCCCAATGATGCGACTGCGCTGGCCAGTGGCCGCATCACCAGCTTGCTCACCGACACAAGCGGGCGGCTTTGGGTCGGTACGCTGGGCGGTGGCTTACACCTGTTGGAAAGTGCGCCGGGCCGGCTCCCGGCGCGCTTTCGTCATTTTAGCCACAGCGATGGTCTGCCCAGTGCCAATATTCAAAAACTGGTACTAGACAATAGCGGCCAAATTTGGGCCAGCTCGGACGACCATATTTTTCGTATCGACCCACAACAATTAACGCTGCACCGTCTCCAGGCAGAAGACGGCATCGTGCTCGGCGGGTATATGGCGGGTGCTGGCACCAAAACGCAGCAAGGCGAGGTTTTGTTTGGCAGCCGTCATGGCTTGACGGTGATACAACCCCGTGCTTTTCAGGAATGGAATTACCGTGCGCCTGTCGCGATTACCGATATCCGGATTCAAGGCAAAGCGATTGCGGCCGCCCATTTCAATGCTGGCAATCAATCCAGCAAAAACGCCAACAAAAACGCCAACAATAACGCCAGCAATAACGCTGCTCTGGAAATTCAACCGCAGTCCAACCAATTTACCGTGGAATTTGCCGCGCTGGATTTTTCTGCTCCCGAGCTGAACCGATATCAATTTCGGCTCGACGGTTATGATCAACACTGGACTGAAACCGATAGCGAACATCGTCAGGCAAGCTACACCAATTTACCACCGGGACAATATCAATTACGCTTGCGCGGCTCGAATCGGAATGGCTTGTGGAATGAAAACGTCTTGCCCATTACGGTGTGGCCAGCATGGTATCAAACCTGGTGGTTTCGGCTCAGCCTGAGTCTGGCACTCATACTGGCCATGATTGCCTTACTGCAAGTGCGGACGGCCTATTTGCGCCGCAGCAAACGCGCGCTCGAAGCCAAGGTGGCACAACGCACGCTGCAACTTGAACAATCCAATCAAAATTTGCACCAGGCCAACCTCGAACTGGCGCTCTCGGCAGAAACGCTGCGTGAGCTGGGCGATATTGGGCGCGACATCACCGCCAATCTGGATGTCCACGCAGCATTTGAAACCTTGTACCGCCATGTCAACAAATTACTCAACGCCCCGGCTCTGGTGATTTATCGCTTAAGTCGGGAAGGCAATGCACTGGTGTTACATTTTGGCCGGGAACATCAAACCGACTTACCCACAACCCGCATCCCTCTGGATCAGCACCATTCCAATGCCGCCAAAGCGGCGCGTGAGCGGCGCGAGATTTTACTCGAACTCAACGCCAACGATAACAACCCTTATCATAAGGCGGGCACCCACCCCATGTTAACGTCGTTGTTTGCCCCCTTGATTGTTGACGAAAAGCTGCTGGGCGTGATTTCGATTCATTCCCATCAGGAGCATGCGTTTGGTGAACGCGAATGCCTGATTTTCCGCACTCTCTCGGCCTATACCGCCATTGCGTTTGACAATGCCAACGCCTACGTTCAGTTGCAAAAAGCCCAGGAGCGCCTTGTGGCGCAAGAAAAACTCGCGGCCCTGGGTTCTTTGGTGGCCGGGGTCGCCCATGAACTGAATACACCGTTGGGTAATAGTATGATGATGACCAGCTCGCTACAAGATGGTTTGCGCACGGTACAACAGCGCTTTGAGCAACAAAAATTATCCGGCACCGACTTACGCAACCATTTGCTCGATACCCAGCATGCATCCGAAATCATCATGCGCGGCTTAAGCACGGCCGCCAAATTGGTCACCAGTTTTAAACAAGTGGCGGTGGATCGCACCAGCGAGCAGCGTCGGCAATTCGATTTAAGACAAACTTGCCATGAATTAATCGCCGCCATCAGTGGGCCAATACACCATACGGATATTCACATCATTCTCGACATTCCAGGGGCGATTAGCCTCGATAGCTACCCTGGCCCCTTGGGTCAAGTGATTGAGCATTTGATCCAAAATGCCACATTGCACGCATTTGAAGGGCGTAACTCGGGCAAAATCACGTTATCGGCCCACTTGGAAATTGCCAACTGGATACGAATCGAATGCCAGGATGATGGCATCGGCATTCCCGAAGAATTACACAAACGCGTGTTTGAGCCATTCTTCACCAGCAAAATGGGGCAAGGCAGTATTGGCCTGGGTTTATCGATTTGCTACAATATTGTCCACTCGCTACTCAACGGCAATATCTCTTTAATTAGCAGCCCCGGTGTTGGCAGTCGCTTCATTATTGATATTCCATTGGTCGCAAGCAGCCAAAGCCAACCATAACGCATCACATTCATCACACTCATTACAACTCATAAGTCTCATGCTCGCCTTGCATGACTTGATCCACCATCTTACGGGTTAGGCTGGGCGTCAGCAATTCAATAAATGTGTATACATAACTGCGTAAATAAGCGCCCTGTTTGATCGCCAAACGCGACACATTCGTACCGAACAAATGGCCGACTGAAATCGCACGCAAGCCTTTATCTCGTTCGGGGTCAAACGCCATGCCAGCGATAATACCCACGCCCATCCCCAATTCGACATAGGTTTTGATCACATCGGCATCGATTGCTTCCAGCAAGACATCGGGCGTTAAATGCCGCACCGCAAACGCGTGATCAATTTTACTGCGCCCGGCAAAGGCCGCATCGTAGGTAATGAGCGGATACTGTGCAATCTCTTCCAGCGTGATTTCTTTCACTTTCAGCAAAGGATGATCCACCCCTACCACCACCACATGCTCCCATTGATAGCAGGGCATGGTCACCAAACCATCAACTTCGGCAATCGATTCCGTGGCAATGGCGAGATCAGCTTGATCTTTTTGAATCATTTCAGCAATTTGCTTGGGGTTCCCCTGTAATAGCGACAAACGTACTTTGGGATATTTCAGCATAAATGCCTGCACCACGCGCGGCAGCGTGTAGCGCGCCTGGGTGTGGGTGGTGGCGATGGTTAAACTGCCGCTATCCTGGGCGGCAAACTCTTTGCCGATACGCTTTAAGCTATCAACCTCTTTCATGATCAATTCCACCGAACGCAACACCACCCTGCCCGGCTCGGTTAGCCCGCGAATTCGTTTGCCATGGCGCGTAAAAATATCCACGCCCAACTCTTCTTCCAACTCAATAATCGCTTTGGAGACCCCTGGTTGTGAGGTAAACAATGACTTGGCCGCCTCGGTCAAATTAAAATTTTGCCGCACCGCCTCGCGCACAAAGCGCAATTGATGAATATTCATAGTTCATTTTCTTTTAAAAAGATTCAATCCAACAACAGTTCAGATCGAATTTCCTATATATCGATTTGGCATATAAGCAAATGATTAGGAAGTCGTTTGTAATAAGGGGCTAGTCTAATACACTTTGTCAAACTTTGCGCGAGGCGTTATGACACTATCATTTATATTTTCAGGTTTTGCAGTGGGCTTACTGGTCGGTATGACGGGTGTGGGAGGTGGTTCCCTGATGACGCCCATGCTGACTTTGCTGTTTGGTGTATCGCCCTCGGTGGCCGTCGGAACCGATCTGGCATTTGCGGCGGTCACCAAAAGCGCGGGCACGTTCACCCATCGCTTACGTGGCACGGTGAATTGGCGAATCGTCAAATTCCTGTGCATTGGCGCTTTACCCTCGGCGGTTTTGGCCACGCTCTGGCTCAAGGAATTTGGCTCGCTCAACAAAGAAATTGGCTTGATCATACGCTATTCGATTGCCTGCTCGGTATTACTCACGGTATGCGCATTATTATTCAAGCGCAAAATGATGGCATGGATCAACGCCCATCCCGAACGCCAACTGCAAGGCCGTGCCTTAGCGGCTGCCACCATCATATCAGGCATCGTGTTAGGTGCCTTGGTAACGATTTCATCGATTGGAGCGGGTGCCATTGGCGCAACATTACTGGTCATTTTATATCCGAGCCTGACACCCGCCGAAATTGCTGGCACCGATATTGCCTACGCCGTACCACTTACTACGATTGCAGCCTTCGGGCATTGGTATTTGGGTTCGATTGATTGGACACTTTTGGCAACCCTCCTGATTGGTTCGGTTCCTGGCATCACGATTGGTTCGTGGATGGCACGCGCTGTACCGGAACACTTCTTGCGTGGTTTATTAGCAACCACCTTAACCGCAGTGGCCGCCAAACTGATATTCTAGTCAATTGGCTGCATTATTCAGCTTTCCAGAAGTTCTACTCCAAATTTTGATTTTATACAAAAGGATTTCAAATGTATCGCTATGACCAATACGACCACTTAATCATCAAGGAGCGAGTGGCGCAGTTTCGCGACCAGGTACAGCGACGCTTGGCAGGCCAATTGCAAGAAGAAGAATTTCTGCCCTTGCGCCTGCAAAATGGTTTGTATCATCAACGCCACGCCTATATGTTGCGCATTGCCGTACCGTATGGTTTGTTATCGTCGGCCCAAATGCGTATGTTTGCCCATATTTCGCGCAAATATGATCGTGGTTATGGCCACTTCACGACTCGCCAAAACATTCAGTTTAACTGGATCAATCTTGAGCAAGCCCCGGATATTTTGCATGATTTATCCACCGTTGAAATGCATGCGGTTCAAACCTCGGGCAATTGCATCCGCAA
>CAMBDR010000239.1 GCA_945864765.1 Janthinobacterium lividum
ACTCACAGTAACTTTACGGTACCACAAACTTCCCCTTCACGCGCCATTCTGGCACTAAAATTCCATTCCCTGTTGGCGACCGCCGCATGCGTTGGATGGACGCGACAAAACTCGACAGCGGCGGAGGGAAATTACAACACTGAATACAAATACAGTTTCACGCACTGTTAAAATAAACAGCCAATCCCCTTCATCAACCGCTGACTCTGAAAGGTGCTTTGATATGAACCATTCTCTTCTCGATCCCCGTAACGACTTTGTTTTCAAGATGCTGTTTGCCAATTCGCGCGCCTTGCTAAGCGATTTAATCAACACCGTGCGGGTCGGCGAGCCGCCCATCACGGTCGTCAGCGTGCTCAACCCACAAATTGCGGCCTCTGAGCTAAAGGGTAAATACATTGAGCTTGATATCCTGGCCAAAGACAAAGACGGCAATTTATTTAACATTGAAATGCAAATGTGCCAGCGCGAAAAATGGAGCGCCCGCAGTATGGTTTACCTGACCAAAACGCTGGCTACACAGTTGAAGGCAGGGGTTAATTATGCAAAACTCAAACCAGTCATCGGCATCCACCTGCTGGTGTACGATCTGTTTCCCGACCAAAATCAGGCATTTTGGTGTTTCGAAATGCGTGATAGAATGACCCCATCCGTCAAGCTGGGTAACGAACTCCAACTTTATGTGGTCGAATTGGCGAAGGCTGATCGGCTGGCCGCAGCCGGTGGCAAGCTGGGCTGGCTAACCGACGCATTATCGGCATGGGTCAAGTATTTTCAACATTGGAAGGAGCCAAGCATCATGAACCAAATTGCCTATCCCCCCGTGCGCCGGGCCATGCGCAAACTCAAGACACTTTCATCCGATGAAGAAACACGCCGCCTGGCAGAAGTACGTGAACGGGCTTTGATGACTGAACGCACCGAAATAAGCGCGGCCATAAAACGCGGTGAAGCAATTGGTGAAGCACGAGGTAAGCAAGAGGGGGCGGATGAAGCCAACGCAAAGGCAATAAAATCCCTGATTCAAAAACGCTTGGCCGAAACCGAATCCGAAGCAAGAGCCCTGCTTGGACTGACACATTTGCCGGGCACCTGAGGATCAAAGTCAATTCAATGCCATCTTCCACCTACCTGCGCAAGCGCCACTGCTCAGGTCGGGCGAAGCAGTCGGTCAGCAAATCCAGCGCATGGCGCACCTTGGCCGCCTGCTCGGTACGGCGCTGGGTTAGTGCATACACGGGCACATCGCTCAAATGCCAACCCGGCAAAATCGGCAACAGACGGCCTTCATACAAGGCCTGATGGTCTTCCTGGCTCACGCCCACCGCAATACCCCAACCCGCCAGGCACAGCGCGTTAATCGCAATCACTTGCGAGGCGCACACCCGCGCGCCAAGGCGCAGGGTTTCGCTCGCGCCATCCGGGCCGTGCAATTCCAGCACATCACCACCGGGGTGATTCGCATTGCTACTGAGCCAATCGTGTTGCAACAGCTCACGCGGGTGTGCGGGCCAGCCGCGCTCGGCCAGATAGGCAGGCGCAGCGCACAACTGGCGCGCAATCGTGCCCAGCTTGCGCGCGACCAGATTCGAATCCGGCAACACACCCACCCGCAAGGCAATATCGATGCGCGCCTCGATCAAATCAACCAGCGCATCATCAAACATCAATTGCAGGCTCAATTTGGGGTAGCTGCGCAGCGGTGCCAACGCCCCGGCGATCAAACCGCCAAAACCTGCCGGGGCAGTCAGGCGTAATTCGCCTTCCGGCTCGTCACGCAAGCGCGCCAGCGCCTGCTCGGCCCCTTGCGCCGCCGCCACCATGGCGCGGCAACCTTCGTGGTAGCGCAAACCGGCTTCGGTCAGGCTCAACTGGCGGGTTGAACGGTGCAATAGCGCCAGACCCAAACTTTTTTCCAGTTGCCGCATATGCTGGCTCACAGCCGAAGGCGTCATGCCCAATTGGCGCGCCGCGCCACTGAGCGAGCCGCAGGCCACCACCTCGGCAAAAATCGCCATCCGTTTGTAGTGTTCCATTTTATTACCCCTTGCCCGGTTCTGAAATTGAGATTGAAATCGAAGTTGCAATCCATTATGAAGCTGTACTTCAAAGTCATTGCGATTTTACCCCACTAATCAAAGCAGTGTGAAGTATTTATACTGGCTTCACTTTCACACACCCAAGGAGATTCACATGAACATCGCATTAATTGGCGCAACCGGTTTTGTTGGCACACCTTTATTGGCTGAATTATTGGCGCGCGACCATCGCGTGACCGTCCTGGCGCGCGACCCGGCCAAACTGACGGCGCGCCCCGGCCTGAAGGTCGTCAAGGCGGACGCACTGGATGCGCAACAAGTGGCCGCCGCCGTGGCCGGGCATGAGGCCGTCATCAGCGCCTACAACCCGGGCTGGAGCGAAGCGAATTTGTATGAGATGAGCTTGCAAGGCTATGACGCGATTGTGGCAGGCGTTAAACAAGCGAGCGTGAAGCGCTTTTTACAGGTCGGCGGTGCGGGCACACTGTTGGTTGCGCCGGGCGTGCAATTGGTCGATACCGATGGCTTCCCACCCGAATACCTGGCCGCTGCGCGTGCCATGCGCGAGGTGAGTACACGCATCGGGCAGGAAACCAGCCTCAACTGGAGCCTGATCATCCCGCCAATTGCGCTGGTGCCGGGTGAACGTAGCGGCAATTATCGCCTGGGCAAGGAAGATCTGTTGCCCGGCAAGGGCGATGCGCCAGCCAGCATCACGGTGGCCGACCTGGCAGTAGCGCTGGTGGATGAGCTGGAAACAGCGCGCCACAAGCAGCAGCGCTTTACAGTCGCCAATTAAGATCGCGCTGGCCATCTTCCCACTCGGCGCGGCATCAGCTTCAGCGCGCCAACCTGGGGTTAGCGCGCATGGCTGACCCGTCGAGTTTGAAAACATGCACCAACTGCACCAGTTTTCTCGCTTCCTGCTCCAGCAACTGGGCCGCCGCTGTCGATTGATCCACCCGCGAACTGTTTTGCTGCGTCACGTCATCCATCAGGGTAATGGCTTGGTTGACTTGATCAATACCATCGATTTGTTCTTTGCTGGCCAGGGTAATTTCACTCATGATATTGGTGACCCGTTGCACACTGCTGACAATTTCTTCCATCGTGGCCCCGGCTTGATCCACCAGCCGCGTACCCAGGCTGACGTTTTCGACCGAATCATCAATCAACACCTTGATTTCTTTGGCGGCACTGGCCGAGCGTTGCGCCAAGCTGCGCACTTCTGCCGCCACCACCGCAAAACCACGCCCTTGCTCACCAGCGCGTGCCGCTTCCACCGCAGCATTCAGGGCCAGAATATTAGTTTGAAAGGCGATGCCATCAATCACGCCAATAATATCCACAATTTTTTTGGCCGAGGCATTGATCGACCCCATGGTCGTTACCACCTGCGACACCACCGCCCCACCCTTGCCCGCCACTTCCGCCGCCGACAGCGCCAGTTTGTTGGCTTGCATCGCATTATCACCATTTTGCCGCACGGTGACCATTAATTCTTCCATCGAGGAAGCGGTTTCCTGCAGCGAACTGCCTTGCTGCTCGGTGCGGTTTGACAGATCCTGATTGCCATCCGCAATTTTATTCGATACATCATTAATGGTATCGGCCACGTTACGCACATCGCTCACCATATTCACCAAACTCTGGTTCATACTGCCCATGGCCCGGAACAATTGGCCAATTTCATTATGTGAATCGGTTTGCATATGTACCGTCAAATCGCCCTGCGCCACCCGCTCGGCTGCATGAATTGCCTGGCGTAATGGCCCGGTAATGCCGCGCACCAAAACCATGGCCGCCAGCACGGCCAGCGCGCAGGCCAGCACCAGTACGGTAATAATCAGGGTACCCGCATTATTGATATCTGCCTGCACACTTTCATTATTGCGCTTGGTGCGCGCCACCAGCAATTCAACCAGCGACTTCAATTCCCCATCGGACACCCGGTAAGCCGGATTGAGTGCGCGTATCAACACCGTTTCTGCCGCATCCCATTTTTCCTGCTGGATGGCGCTGCTGGCGGCATTGATATGATCCAGCCCCAACTTGCCGCTTTTGGCATACCATTCATCGGCCAGTTTGCGCTCTTCCGGCGCGCCAATGCTTTTACTGTATTGGGCCCATAACTGCTCGATCTCGGCGGAGGCGTCGGTCATGTTTTTGAAGTGAATGGTGAGCGGGTGATCGTGCATTTTGTGCCACTCCATCACCGGGTTGTGTTGCAGCGCCTGCAAAACCTGGCTGCGATTGACTTCCATTTTTGCGCGAATTTTATCGACTGTCGCGACAATCTTTACATCGTTGATGGATGTCGTCTGCAAAATATTGGCGGTGTGACGCGTACCGTAATACCCCAGCCCTGAACTAAGCACCAACAATCCAATCAGTAGGGACAAAGCCAGGATGATCAGTGATTTCACCGTTAGATTATTCAACATAAGATTGCGCCTCAGTGTGGTTTAATTTGAAAATGGGAAAATGGGAAAATGGCGTCAGGAGCCGGGACGCGATCAAATTTTGATTCTGGAAGGAAGAACATCCGAAATTGACTATACGTGGCATGGAAATCAAAGTCAAGCCAGTTTGTCAGCAAAAACAGACACAAATTTCAAATCAGTTATCTTTTTTTATTTTACGATGAAATGGGTGCTTCTACCGTGTGTGGCATTATGGTCAAACTTTTATAGTCAAATCTTGGAGATCAATGTTTTGGGTGGCCCTGGCGGCGTTTTTTGCCGCAGGGTATCTGAAACAACGCCGTTGTATTCAGGACGGCTTGTCCGCCGCATCCAGCTTGTCCTGGGTTTTGCTTTCGAAGTCACTGGCGTCATGTCGTTCGCGCAGTTGACTCTCAGGCGGCCCCCAGGCGCGATTAACCATACGCCCCCGTTTTACCGCCGCCCGTTTGGCAATCTCCTTGGCCCAGCGGTTGACATGGGTATAAGACGCCGCATCCAAAAACTCGGCCGCCTCATACACGGTGTTGGCCACCACCGCACCATACCAGGGCCAAATCGCAATGTCAGCGATGGTGTAATCATCACCGCACATATAGGTATTATTGGCCAGATGACGGTCGAGCACGTCCAATTGGCGTTTGACTTCCATGGCAAAGCGGTCGATGCAATATTTGATTTTGACCGGGGCATAGGCATAGAAATGGCCAAAACCACCGCCAAGATAAGGTGCGCTACCCATTTGCCAAAATAGCCAGTTCAGGCATTGCGCGCGCTGCGCCGGATCATGCGGGATCAGGGCATCAAACTTTTCGGCCAGGTATAACAGCATCGAGCCGGATTCAAACAGCCGGATCGGGCTGGCAGTGCTGTAATCGACCAGTGCCGGGATTTTGGAATTGGGGTTGACTTCGACAAAACCGCTGCCAAATTGATCGCCGTCGTTAATTTTGATCAAATACGCGTCATATTCCGCGCCGCTGTGCCCCAGTGCCAGCAATTCTTCCAGCATGACGGTGATTTTTACGCCATTGGGCGTGGCCATTGAATACAGTTGCAGCGGGTGCTTGCCGCGTGGCAAAACCTTCTCATGCGTGGGGCCAGCAATCGGGCGATTGATTTTGGCAAAAGCGCCGCCGTTTTCTGCATCCCATTGCCAGACTTTGGGTGGTAGGTAAGCGAGTTCATCGGTCATGTTGACGTTCCCTTTTATGAATACTTCAATGAATAGGCGAGGTAATTGAAAGCGATCCTGACGATAACATAAAATTCAGGTGCCTGCACATGGCGCAAAAGGTGGCGCAAAAGGTGGCGCAAAAGGTGGCGCAAATCGTGGCGCTTTCCGCAGCACTTTTTTGCAGCGCATTTTACACAAGCCACAAGGGGAACGCAGGCTTACCGTGCCTTGGTATCCTGGCGAACCTGTGCATTAACAGGCACGAGCGTAGCGGGGGCAAGCAAAGGCAGCCTGACCAAAAAACAGGTACCCTTACCCAACTCTGAACTGACTTTGAGCAAACCGCCAAGTAAGCCCGTGACGATATTTTGCGATACAAACAAGCCCAAACCCGAACCGCCTTGCCCCAGCCGGGTGGTAAAAAAGGGATCGAAGATGCGTTTCAGATCACTTTCCCGAATGCCCGATCCATCATCCTGAAAGCGCAGTTCCACCATGTCACCGCTCTGGGTGGCATGAATATCCAGGCAGCCGGTTTCTCGCCCGGCAAATGCGTGAATGCTGGCATTCTGGATCAAATTATCGATCACTTGCCCCAATGGCCCGGGATAGCTATCACAATAAATTCCGCGTGGCACCGCCAGCTTGATCACCCAGGTTGAATTCTTCATGCCAGGCCCCAGAGCGGCAATGTGATCTTCAATCAGATCCAGCAAATCAAAGCGGCGGCGTTGCTCCGAGGTTTGATCGACCGCGACCCGCTTAAAACTGGAAATCAATTGCCCGGCGCGCAAACACTGCCGATAGATTAAATCGGCCAGTTCGGTGCTCTCCAGCATAAAATTTTCGAAGGTGGATTTGGTGAGTTCGCCGCGTTCGACCAAAGCACAAACGCCTTTGATCCGATCCCGGAAAGAAGTCGCGGAAAGCACCGCATTGCCGATTGGCGTATTGAGTTCATGTGCCACGCCCGCAACCAGGGCACCGAGCGAGGCCATTTTTTCGGATTCGATCAAATTTTCCTGGGTCAGATTCAGTTTGGTCACCGTTTCGCCCAATTGTTCCGCAGCCGCCTGAA
>CAMBDR010000240.1 GCA_945864765.1 Janthinobacterium lividum
CATACTCCCCGGCGCTGGATAAGGATAGTGCTTAATTTTTGCAAAAATGGTAAGGCCGGTCTTGCTGATCTTGCTGACCCGGTTTACACCTGGCTTTACCATACGATGGTTCGATTATGCACCGGGTGAGGGTGATTTAAATCAAGGAATAGAAGCACCTTTTCCGCTTTGCTTGTGGCTGACTTTGCGCACCAGGCTGGTATTGTGTCAGGGTAGGCTAATGGATCAAAGTACATTGTCATGGGGGCAGTATGAAAGCAGGCGGGATTGATGGCGGTCGCATCGAAGCCATGATGGCGCAGTTAAAGGCGGCAGCCAGCGGCGCGGCGGCACGTCCGGTGGGGTTGGAGTCGCCTTTGAAAGCACCGGGGCCAAGCGCTACCCCGCAGGTGAATTTTGCCGACGCGTTAAAATCGCAACTCGATTCTGTGGCGCAATTGCAAACGCGCTCAGAAAAGTTGGAAAGGGACTTTAGCCGGGGCGACGACACGGTGAATTTGTCCGATGTGATGATTGCCGGACAAAAAGCGGGTATTGCCTTTCAGGCTACCATGCAAGTGCGTAACAAGCTGGTGGCAGCCTATCATGATGTGATGAATATGCAGGTGTAGTTAGCCTTAAGCCAAACCAATTAAGCCAAACCATTTTGGCGCGAATTACGGTCGCGTTCCAGTTTGGTGATGTAGCGTTGTACCCGATCCAGCATTTGGCGTGGAATTTGGTGGAATTGACAGCCAAGACGCCGATTCACCTTTCCGTTAAGTAACTTCATATCGTGAGAACTGCGAATTTGCAAGGCGCACGTGACCATCCCCAGCGCCGGCAGATCGATCCGGCAATCGGTGTATATTTTGCCTGGCGTATTGTCGAGTATCATTTTGTCATCCAAAATGGCAATCCCGCCACCGCTGATGTCGGCCAGCGGGAAGGCCAGATTTCCCCCGCCCAAATCGGCTGGCATGGCAATCACGCAGCGTACTGGATTGGTCATGGGCGTATCCATGCGGTATAGTTCGCGCCGTTGCAAACGAATCAGGCTGGCGGGAATCTCAAAATTGAAGGCGGGACGGCCGTCAAACTCGCATTTGTTGACGCCATCGGTCGAAAATAAAATTCGAATCTTATCCAGTGTGGTTTCAAAGGTGAGACGGCGTGCCGCCAAAATGCGGGCGTTTTGCTCATGATTGATCGAGCAGTCGATCACCACCTCTTCATTATCGGCGTCCACTTCCAGGATGGAGGTGACGGCGACATCCGCTTCGCCATTAATGAGCAGACGGACTAATTGATTTTTGCTTTCAATGGTGCGTAATAGCGCAATAATTTCCCGGCGCGACTGAACTTGATAGTTGTGCCAATCATCGATATCGTGGAAGGGTTTGTCAGTTGCCATTAAGCGTCAATTCTATCTAGTGTTTATCGTATGGTGCGCCGGACTGAGCTTACTCCAAGCCAGTGGGCGGCGGCGGTGCCTCGGTGCCGTTTTTCTTGGCCGCTTCGATATGATATAGCCATGCCAGCAGTTCTGCAACAGCCCTGTACAAAGCGGGTGGAATATCGCGATCCAGTTCCACCTGCATTAACAAAGCCACCAGTTCTTTGGATTGGTGTACAAACACCCCCGCTTCATTGGCTTTGGCAATAATATTTTGTGCCACCAGGCCGCGCCCCTTGGCCACCACCCTTGGCGCGCTAGCGCCTGTGGCATAGGCCAGGGCGACGGCATGTTCAGACGAGAGTGGGGGTTTCATCGGACTGTACCAGTAGAGAATCGAGTGAAGAACCAGCCGCATCGAGTGCTGCCGATAAAGCCGGTGCCTGTTCGCGCAAGGCTTGCGCGGCGTCCGGGTTGGCGGTTTGAATTTGAATTTGTAAATGCTCGCCCTGCAAATATAAACGTGCGCTGATGGTGCCCAAATGAGGAAAATTGAAGCGAACCGTGCTTTGCCAGGCAGGTGTTGCATCTGCGCCACCCCCTGAATGTTGTGGTTGTTTTTCCACATCCCACTCCATATTTTGCCCCGGCCAGATTTCACCGCGCCAATGCGTGCTCTGTTGTTCATGCGCATTGAGTTGTAAATTAACCAGTTGCGGAAATGCAAGCTGATTATTATCCTGCGCTTTTTCCTGCAGGTTCGAGCCTGCTTGCATTTGCGGTTCGCGCAATAATTCTGAGATCGGCCGTTTGCCGTCAGCCCATTCGCTGACATGGGATTCATAAAACAAGCCGCTATAGGCCAGTGTGTCGTGTAGTGCTGAAGCCACTTCTTGAGAATTGGTTTGGGGCGCGGGTAAAATGGCGTTTTGCCCCTGTAAGGCCTGGGGTGCGCCTTTTTGTTGTGCGCTTAGTAATAAGCTATTGATTAATTGCCCGGCATTGGAGAGCGAGGCTTGCGCGCTACGCGCTGGTGCATGCGGGTCTTGCACGTCGGTTTGGTCGATTTGGCCGGTTTGACCGAATTGGCTATTCGCGCGTTCAATGGCGATGCGGTCGGCAGGGCGTAGCAGGCTATCAATTTGTAAAAACTGACGCGCCAAATTGCGGTTGGCGCTTTGTTCCGGGGTTTGTTTTGGTGCGAACGCTTCGGGCGGAAGTTCTGATCCATCACTCAGTTCCACTTCCTCGCTACCGTGCGGATCGAGGTAGATCAGTGGCGACTTGGCCAGCTTGCCATCGGCTTCATTGCCTAAATAGAAAGTAGGGCGCGGTTGCGCGCTGACCAAGGTAAGTGGCAGAGAATCGCCGACTTCCGTGCCCGGCGGCAAAATCACACGGGCTGCGGTGTCAGCAAACTTTACCAGGAAGCTGCCATCGGTATAGCGCGAGAGGACTTGACCTTGCAGCGATTGGCCAACCAGGCGTTGCAAGGCACGCTGATACACTTCCTGGCGCGTGTCGCCGATAACGGCAACAGGCCGCGCCGGGTCAACCGAGGTTGGCGGACGAACGCCTCCTAAGCCATCGATATTGGTTACCATTACGTCCTTTCTTTAGCTTCGCCGTGATTATCCTCCACCATAAGCGCTGGAGAGTCGCCGCTCAGCTCGGGTGCTATTAATCATTTGCCCTAATTGTGCCATCCAAGGCTCGGCCAAGTCACGGATTTCGCGATCATCGGCCAAAATTTTATGGATGATTTTCACCTTTCGTTCCCGATTGACACCCGTCAAGGGCACGGGCGGCTCGCCATCTTTCAAGGTTTGAATATGACGGGAGCAATGTTCTTCGAGTGCAATCATTCTATCCCAATCGCCTTGCTTGGCCGCAGCCAACATTTGATCGGTGATATGTGATACGGCCTCGTAAAGAGAGAGAATTTCGTCGCTGTTCATTATGCTAGGCACTCACAAAAGTGGATGGGCGGTTGGGTGTTGGGGCAGAGGGTGCTGCATTGACTTTGGGTTGCGTGGTATCACCAATCGCATCCCAGGCACCTTTTAATTCAGACAATAAACGGTGTACTTCTTCCAGTATTTCGGGTTGATTCTTTAAATTCGCTTGCAATAAGCGGTTGCCCATGTATTCATACAGCGAATCCAGGCTTTCGGCAATTTCACCGCCCGCTTTTTTATCGAGCGAGGCGCGCAGGCCGCTATCGATAATGAGCATCGCTTTTGAAATCGATTGGCCTTTGGCCGGGATATTACCGGTTTTCATATGGTGCAGCGCCATCGAGATGGCAACCAGTGCGCCTTCATACAGCATCACGATCAGCTTATGTGGGCTGGCAGCGGCAACACCGGTTTCGATGCCAACCTTGGCGTAGGCATTGACGCCTCTTTGAGTTGATCCAAACATCACTACTCCTTCTCTTTATTCTGGCTACCAGGGCGCTGGCTAATTATGAAGTGGATTTGCTTAATGCTGCTAACTGCTGGGTTAAAAATGCACTGGTGCTGCTCAATCTGCTGATGGTGACATCAAGCGCGGTAAATTGCGCCCGGTAGCGTTTTTCAGTGTCGGCCAATTTGGCACTAAAATCGTCTTTGGCCTTGCCAACGGCTTTAATTGAGGCATTCAAGCCATTGGTGCTGCTGGTAATGCTACCATCAATGCCCACAAAGCTGCTGGCCAAGGTGCTGAGCTGATAGGCGTAGCCTTGGGTAAAGCTGATGTTGCCACGCGCGCCTACTGCACCGCCGGTCACTTCGATTTTTAAGCCTTCGGAGGTGGTGCCGATTTTTCCGGTCAGAAACTGGCCCGTGCCCGTGACGGCTGTGCCATCAATCGTGCCCGCAACGTCAACGCCGTCGGCGCTGATCGGGCTGATACCAAAAAAGTCGGCCACTGCAGTGCCAGTTAAGCTGGAGAGTCCAATGTTGGATAGCGACCCATATTTGTTGGATTTGATTTCAAGCTGGCCACTGCCGTTGATGCTGGCCGTGGCAGTGTTGCCGCTGCCGGAAAACGCGGGTACGCTATTAATTGCCGACTGGATGGCGCTGGCAAATTCGGCTGCCGTGTAGTGCCGTTCCGCCAAGCTAACCGTGGCAATGGCGCTGGTGGTGACGGGGGTGGTGCCGTTGAGGGTGACGCTAAAACTGGTGTTGGCGGCGATATCGACACCCGCTGACAAATCCACGGTGCCCGTTGTTGTGCCCTGGCTGGCCAGTTGGGTAATGTTCAGGTCGTAACTGCCTGCTTTGGTGGCGGCGGTGGAGCTGCTGAATTTGATCAGGCTGTCACTGGCGTTGCCCACTGAGGTAAACAAGCCGCTGATTTCGTCAAAATTATTTGTAATGGCGGTGCCCAGCTTGCCCGAGTCCAGCGTGAGTGATCCGTCTTTTTGGAAAGAAATGCCAATTTGGCCCAAATTGGTCAAGTCACCGCTTAAACCGGAGATGGGGGTCGATAGTTGGCGACGAATGCTGGCTTGAATCGATTGGGTGGTGGCGTTGCCCAGCAAGGAACCTGCGCGCTTGGTCTCCGGGTCGTATCCTTGCAAGCCTTTTACGGTGGTATTAAAGTCGTTGTAGGCTTTGACAAAGCTGCTAATGCCCGCCCGGACGGCACTCGTATCGCGCGACACGTTCACGCTGGTGGAGCCGATTTTGCTCACGCTTAAGCTAACGCCCTGAATTGCGCCGCTGACGGCATTGGTATTGCTGCTGACCGCAATGCCGTTGACGGTAAGTTTGGTGCTCTGCGCTGCCGTGTTTTGCGTCAGGTTTTGTGTACCTGCCGGGTCATAGGTGAGCAGGCTTGAAATGGTCGGGTCGGCTGCGGCACCGCTGCTGCTAATGCGAAAACTGGAGTTTGCCCCGGTTTTGGACGAGCTCAGCACGATATGGTAAGGCGTGGTGCTGCCGTCGGACACAATCGTGGCTGTGACGCCGAAGTTGGCCTTGTTAATGGCATCGCGAATGCCTTGCAGCGTATTGTTGGTGCCGTCAATGGTAATGGAGCCGCTGTTGCTGTTGCCGTCTTGCGTGTAAGTGGCGCCGATATAGGCACCGCCCGAGCCTGCCGTCAAGCCTGCGCTGGTGGCGCTGTTGCCAGCCACCGTAATCGGGCTGGCCGTGCTGGAGCTGAGCGTGATATGGCTGGTGGCGACATTGCTGGTATTGTTTTTTACGCTGGCCGAATCGGTGCCAATGCCGCCGTTGACGCTGCCTGTAACGGTTTCGGTAATGGCAACATTGGAGCCGTCGGCGCGGGTAAATTGCAGCGTGCCCGCGCCAGCCGTGCCGCTAAAGCTGATGCCTGCCGCACTTAAGGCCGTGGTGGTGGCATTGTTACCCGCCAAAACCGCATCAATGGAGGCGGCGTTAACGCCACTGCCTGCGGCCACGCCAGTTAATTGCGAATCGAGGGTAATGCCTTCAACCGCCAGGTTATAGCTACCGCCCGCGCTGGTATCGACCGCGCCAAAAGTGGTGGCACCGCCCGTGCCAAACAGGGTGGCGCTGCTGCTGGTGGCGGCAGCGCTGGCCGACACCCCTGTGGTGCTGCTTTTTGCATTGATGGCGGCAGCCAAGGCTTTGGCGCTTTTGGTGTTGGCGTCGGTGGTGATGCTGCTGCCGTTGATGATGAGCGAACCGTCGGCAATGCCATTGGTAGCGACCGTACCGCTTAAGTTGCTGCCTGCCAAGCCAAAGGTGCCGCCGCTCACGGTGCCAAACTGAAACGACACCGTGGTGCTGCCACCCAAGCCAATGGCTGCGCTGCTGCTGATTTGGCCGCTACTTGCAACGGTTTGGGATTGGGCCAGTTGGGTGACATTGACGTTATAGGTGCCTGCGACTGCCTGATTGGTGGCGCTGCTGGTTAAAATGGCGCTGTCGCCGGGCGCTGCGGAAATCGATTGGAATGTTGCCTGGTTGGAAAGGGCAGATAAAGAACCTTGTAAGGTCGTGACGGCACCATTGAGCACGCCCAACCCCTTCAGTTGGTTCTGAAATCGAGATTCCTTGGCTGCCAGAACATTCAACGGCGTGCTGTCAGCTTGAATCAGCTTTGCAACAATGCTGTTGACATCCAGATTGGAACCGATGCCGGGAGATGAAATGCCCACCAGTTTCTCCTTTGTGAAAAACTATAATAGAGTTGATTATCGGCAGAGCTAAAGCGGACTTTAGAGGGGGATTCATCCCCTAATTTCAAATTCACCCAAAATCCGGCTATTTTTAACCCTGTCAGCCGTTATTCAACCCAGGTAGCGCATTGATTGTAGCAGCTTTGAACTATGCTTGCTGCTTAATTAATAATCCTTTTACCGTATCGAGTGCTTTTGCAATTTCCAGGGTTT
>CAMBDR010000241.1 GCA_945864765.1 Janthinobacterium lividum
GGAGGGCGCGCAGGGGTAATGTTGCCACGGCTTATTAAGGTGTTACTTTTTTTTGATGTAAAATATCGCGATTTCGCGTAAAAACCGTTTCGCTGATACCTCTCAAAAACGGCTTTGCCTAAAAATCAGGCAATCTGTTGCGCTAGGTACGAGCCTATCTTCGGACAGGCTTGCAATCCGACGTTCTTTAACAATTTGCTTTTTTCTGGGTGGCGGTGCTATTGCCGCAATACCAATCCTTTTAACGTACCATTCCAAGCGGAATATATCGCCGCTTTCTTGGGAATGCTGCGCAACGGATTATGCCCACACCAAACATTCATTGGCGTAAAGCCCTTTAAGTGTTGGTGCGGTCGCGTCACGTTGTACCAGAACCGAAATTGCTCAATAGATTGCACCAAATGGCGGCCATCTTGAATCACATGTCTTTGCAATGCCGCCTTAAAAGTCCCAAAAAACCGCTCAATCCGGCCATTTTGCCAAGGCTTCCCCGGTTCAGAAAAACGCAGTCGCACACCCGCCCATGCGCAAACCCGCTTGACCAGTTTTGATCGAAACATACCGAAGTACGGCGACGCGACTACATGCCGGATTTGCAACCTGCCAAACCACGCAGGAAGCCAACCCATCCATGCAAGCCAGGGCAGCGCTAACGCCTATATCACCCCCCGCCCCGCTTCAACCAAGCGCGCACCAAACAACCCCACATCGGCACAGCATTTTTCAAACTTTTCATCGCCTGCCTGATTAAGGCAGATGGTAGCCCGAATACCACACCCAAACACCAAAGAGACTGTTTGTGATGCAATGCAACATCGATTTCTTGCAAATCCATGCACAGGATCACACCACACCGTAACATTTCATAATAAAATAGGGCCTTCGCCTTCTGATTTCTGATGACAACCAACCATGCAACTCACCCCTAGCCGCCTGCATCAATGGATTTCCGTCTCTGCCTATGGCATGACCGATGTTGGCCGCGTGCGGCGTGCCAATGAAGATAATTTTTTGATCGACGAGAGTTTGGGCTTTTTCGCGCTCACCGATGGCATGGGCGGCCATGATGCAGGTGAAATTGCCAGCGCGCAAGCACTGCAAACCACGCGTGACTTTATTCAAAAGACGCTGCACCACCATAACCACCCAACCCCGGACGCCGATGATACGGTGCCCCACTTTATCTCCCCGGTCACACAAATTGATCCCGATGCGACCTGGGCCGATAGCTCCATGCCCGCCGTGCAAGCGGTGTATTCTGCGGTTGAATTTGCCAATCACGAAATTTATGCGCGCAATACCGCCAACTTGCATTCCGAAGGGCGCGGCATGGGTACCACGCTGGTGGGCTGTTGGCAGTTTGTGGCTGGTGCGCCCATCGTGGTGTTTAATGTGGGCGACAGCCGCGCCTATATGCAGCGCGGCGGCCAACTCACCCAACTCACCAAAGACCAAACCCTGTACCAGCAGGCAGTGGATATGGGTTGCACCGACAATATGCCGCCGCGTAATTTGCTGCTGCAGGCAATCGGCCCCAACGACACCATTACCCCAGAAGTCTTTACCCACCCCACCCGCAGCGGCGATGTCTTGCTGCTGTGTTCCGATGGCTTGCATGGCCCGGTCAGTGACGCCGAAATCAGCGCCATTCTGGCCAATGCAAATAACAAGAATCTGGATCGCTGCTGTGAAGAATTGATTAACCGGGCCAATAACAACGGTGGACGCGACAATATTACGGTGTTGTTGGCGTACTGCTGGTAAGCCCATTGCAACCATTGCAAGTGGGCTTATTCAGCTAGGGTAAGGTAACTTCAGCGCCACTGCCAATCGCTTTGGTCCCAGGTGCCATCGAGCATGGCACAAAACTGCTCCGGACTGGGCATGCCACGGCAGACCGCGAGCGAAGGGTAAACCCGTTGCGAGCCTTCACTCCACCAAAAACTATGGTCGCGTAAGGTCAGTTGCGCCATTTCCAGATTAACCAGCGGCAAAGCTTGCTCCAGTTCTGAAAACTCGCGCCAGGAATAACAGACGCCAGCATTGCGCGCGGGCGGGGGCGCAGGCGGTGCCGGACGATTCTGGGCCAACATGGCGTTCAGACTGAGTGTGTTTTGTAAGGTGGTATCCATGACATCCAGACTAAAACCCTCTTCCAGCGCGCCCAGCGCCAAATCTTCCAAATTGGCGTACCAGCTCTGGGCATCACGCAGCCACTCGTAAATACGGCATTCGCCCACGGCTTCACAGGCAATGGTCAGCGGAAAATGCCGCCCCACCTTGTCCACGCTGGGCATCCAGATACCCGTCCAACCAGTTTCGCCGATCACGCCGGGAGCCAACACGAAGCGCCACAGCGGGCTGGTCAGGTAGGTCTCCAACCATTGTTTTTTCATTTTGTCGCGGCTGGCGGCTATCCCATGCTGCAACCAGAGATCCCAGGCATTGACAAACAATGGCGGCAAACGGCGCGTGATAAAGTCACCCTGGGTGGTAACTTTGCCATACAGGCCGGGTGGATTTTCGTACATATCCATACCTTTGTCCCCTCGTCAACTCGCTGATTAAAACTTTTCGAGGCAATGGAATTGTTCCAGAACATCCCGCTTGAATGGGTTGATCGCACTGCTGGCGGTCATTTCAAGTTGAACCCGTTTGCCATCCAGATCAAAATTGAGCTTGAAGCGCTCGCCCTGTCCGGGTGTGCCTTCCATGCTGGCTTTATCAATCATGCGGAACCAGGACCAGGCACCCTCGGTACGCAAATCACGCGTGGCGGGGGCGGTTTCTACCCGAATCAGGTTGCTGCCGTTGCCCTTGCCACTGGGCAGCGTGAAGGCACCGCTGGCATTGCTGCCCGCCGTCCAGATAAAGGGTTGGCCGTCAATATCCATGGAAAATTTGCTCAAAGCCGGGTCTACCGACAGCGTTTTCAAATTAAAGCGCATGGTCACTTGCTTGCCGCCGCCTGAGAAGAAGGCGTCGCGAATGGTGGCAGCACGCTGAAATTGCACCAACACACCTGGGTCGATGCCGAGCGACACATTACCCACGGGCCGCCAGCGCCATGGCTTGCTACCGGTATCGACATACTGTTGCAGATTTTTTTGAAAGAAATCATCCATAATGCCGCCGGGCGAAAAGAAGTTGCCAAAGTCTTCGGCTGGCACTTCTTGCGCGGCATTATGCACCATCGGGTAACGGCCAGCAATCGCCTGGCGGCACAATGGTGCCGCCCGGGCACTCCACAAGGAACTCAAGCGTTCGCGCTCGCTGCCCTTGGTCAAGCCGGAGGTACTGTTATCGACCGCTTGAATAATTGCATTCAAGGGGGCAAATTGGCCGCCGCCTTCCAGTTTCAGACGAGATAACACTTCTGCCGAAGGGGCCGGCGTACCGCTTTGCTTGGCACTATTGGCTTGCACCAAATAGGTGGCGACATCTTTCAACATGGCCAGCGTGCCTTCCAGCGGTGCCGCACCACCCGCACCCGCGCTGGCACCTGCCGCGCCTGCCGCCGCACCGCCTGGCTGCAAGCCGACCAGTTTGTGCAAAGGCTCAAAGTGGGCGTCCACCGGGTTGAGCACCTTGGTTTGCGCAGTCGATTTGACGGCATCATCCACACCCGCTTCAAACACCGTGCCCAATTTGCCTTTGGCGGCAGTGAGTTTGTCTTTCAGCGCCTTGGTCATGGATTCTCCCGCCAAGCCAGTGGAGATACTCTCAAGCTGGGTTTCTTTGGCGGCTGCCATGAAGAATTTTCTCACCGGGGATTCTGGCCCGGTCATAATCGTGGCAATGCGCGCACCTTGATCCAGGCTGCTGAAGGGCACCACCGTCACGTCGGCCAAATACTCATCCCAGGCCTTGATGTAGTCGTCAAAATACAAATTTTGCACAGTCGCTTTGACTTGCTCAATTTTGGCCGGTTCCATGGTCTTTTCTTGCTGCGCCAAGACCCAACTGTCTTTGGCCGTATCGGCGACGGCAGCCAGATTTAACTCCTGGAATTTTTTATAACCGGCCACCGAATACATACCGGGCACGCCACGGGTCAAGGGTCCACCACTGCGCCGCACCAATACTTGCGGCGCTTGCACGCCACCCACGTCGGTGACGCTGAATTCTTTCAGTTTGGCGTTTTGTAAACTCCGCTTGACGTTGTTATAGACGCGCTTTTCAACCGACAATTGGGCCAGCACCAGCCGGGTTTGTGCCACCAGATCTTTATCGAGGGACATCGGGCTATCGGCGGATCGCTCCAACAAGGCAGCGGTATGCAGCAACAAAACCGTGCGTTGCTCTTCACTGGCCCCGCCCATGCGACGCAACCAATCAACGTCGGCCCAGGCTAAAATATCCTCCGCGCTAAAGTGATCGCCACCCAACATCAGGTACACCCGCAATTGCAGATATAAGGCTTCGCCATTGTTGGCGGCACCCCGGCGCAATTGCTCTTCAATATAGGTGACCATATGCGGGGTCAAGCTGTCTCTTAACAGCTTGCGGTACATGGTTTTCGCACCTTCGCCCAATTTGGCCCGTTGCGACAAACCCCAACGCTCCCAGATGCTGGTGCCCTGGTCTTTATCGGCATAACCACCCGGCACTTCACGCGCAGCATTGAGCAAAGGCAATAAGTCTTGCGGGCGGTTTTGCGCAGGCAAGTCTTTCGCCATTTTTTCCAATGTAGCAACGCGCTTCTCAACATCGGCCACATACGCCTTGTTTTTGACGTAGCTTGTGGTCAGTAAAATGCCGCCAATCACAAACACCACCGCCAACGCGGCGGCGGTGCCCCATTGCAGCAGGCGGCGCTTACGTTCAAACACCAAATTGGTGCCAACCAATTCGGCTTCTTTAAAAATCACTTCGGTCATCAAGCGATGAATAAAGTAGCTGCGCCCACTGCCCGCACCCGGTGCCAGCACTTGCCGATCCAGCCCAAAGCTTTGCGCCAACGAACCCATGACCCGGTCAATCGGGCTACCTTCCTGGGTGCCGCTGCTGAAATACACGCCACGCAATAAGGCATCTTCGTTATAGCGCGAAGAACCGAAGGTCTCTTTCAAAAACTCGTCCAGACTCACGCCCAAGGCGGCAAACTGCTGGGGAAAACTATAGATTAAGGCGCGCCGTTTTACGTCACGCTCTTGCTGCACCCGGTCCAGCACGCGCACTTGCAATTGCGCTTCCAGTGCGCGCAATTCACCCGGCAAGCTGGCCAACGATTCGGTAATTTTATCGGTGCCATTCATAGGGAAAGTCAAACCCCAGACCTGATTGCGATCTTCCTTGCCCAAATTGTCGAAATATTCAATAAAGCCCGCCAACAAGTCGCACTTGGTGACCAGCACATAAATCGGGAAGCGAATTTCCAGGCGCTCGTGCAATTCTTTTACCCGATCACGAATCGCGGCAGCCTGGGTTTTGCGTTCGCTCTCTTTCATGGTCATCAGTTCTGCCGCACTGACCGCGATGATGATGCCATTAATCGGACGCCGCCGCCGATGTTTTTTCAGCATACCCAGAAAACCATGCCAGGCCGCTTTATCGACTTCGCTTTGGCTGTCTTGCGTGGTGTAACGGCCTGCGGTATCGAGCAATACCGCTTCATCGGTAAACCACCAATCGCAATTGCGCGTACCACCCACCCCGCCAATGGCTTTTTTACCCATCGATTCTTGCAGCGGAAAGTGCAGGCCCGATTCCGCCAGCGCCGTGGTTTTGCCCGTACCCGGCGCACCGACAAACATATACCAGGGCAATTGATACATGTACTGGCCATTGCCGGACGCGTTTTTCGACTTTTTCAAGGTGGCCATGGCTTCTTGCATCAGCTTGTTTAAAGCTTCCACTTCAGCGGCGGATTGGGTCGCGTTGGGGTCGGCCACGGGGGCGGTTTCAGCCGCCATGCTCTTCATTAAAACCGCATTGGCCAGGCGCGCGGCCAACCATTTCCAGAGCCAATACGCGGCCCAGATGCCGAATAAAAGTAGCACAATCCCCATCCGAAGGTTATCGGATTCAAACGGACGCCACTCCGACTCCGAACCGGGGGTGCCGAACGCCATTAAGACGCCACCATACCAAATCAGCAGCGACAGAAAGATCACCCCTATGCAAGAGAGGACGGGGGGCTTAGCGAACCATGCAAAAAAATTCTTCATACTGTTCCAAATATTTGGTCAAGACAAACAAGATAGCCAAGGCTGGATGCTTATTGGTGGCTTATTGGTGGCTTATTTATTTATTACTTAATTATTGACTGTCGCCATGACGATGATATCAACCCGTCGATTTCTGGCGCGATTGACTGCGCTATCATTTTTCACCAGTGGCTCGTTATCGGCATGGCCTTCCACCGTATACCGCTCCGGCTGCGTAGTGCGTGCCGCCAACATCAGTTGCACCGAGGTGGCGCGCGCTTTGGATAGCTCATAATTACTCGGGAAGCGCGCACCAAAGCCGGGGCGCAGATCATCGGTATGACCGATAACCTGCACCTTGCCATTTACCGTTTTCAGTGCTTCACCAATACGCTCCATCAGCGAGGCAAACGCGGGTTCTACTTTCGCACTGCCGGAAGAAAACACACCGTCGCCGCGAATGGTGACAATCGAGCGATCTGCCGTTTCTTTAACATCGACCCGGCCCGCTTTAATGTCGTCTTCCAAAAAGCGCGCGACCCGCATAATCGGCTTGGGTGGGGCGGGCGGGGTCGGTAGAATC
>CAMBDR010000242.1 GCA_945864765.1 Janthinobacterium lividum
GGTGCGGTCAACCATTTTATTTATGATGGTGCAGGCAATGTATTAAGCCAGATCAGTTTTGCCAAGCGTATTAGCGCCACCGCCAGCGCCAGCATCAGCAGCGTGCAAACCGCCCTCACCCCGCTCGGCAAAACCTTCAGCCAACTGGCCAGTTGGGCCAATGACGGCAATAACCGCATCGACTCACGGGTCTATGACGCAACTGGCCGCGCCATTTACCAGATCAATGCACTGGGGTTGGTGGTAGAACGCCGTTACGACGCGCTCGGCAATATCACCCAAACCAAAACCTATGCCAATGCCGTCAACACCAGTCTGGCCACCAGCAAACCAACACTGGCAACGCTGCAAGTGGCACTGCAGCCAGCCAGCGCCGACCGGCTGGAACTGCAATTTTTTGATGCCAGCAACCGGCTGCGCTATACAGTCGATGCACTGAGCCACGTGCGCGAAACCCGCTACAACGCACTGGGGCTGGTGAATGTCAGCATTCAATATACCCACCCACGAACCAGCATCAATGCCGCCAGCACGCTGGCCGAGATTAACCAAATCCAGTATTACTCTGGCGCAAACGGTTATTATTCGAATTATGACAAAGCAGGTAATTTGACTTACCAGACACATTCAGCAGGTAGCCAGAACAGTACCGAAAGCTGGGCTTACGACGCATTCCATCGCAAAACTCACTACATCAATACCAATGGGGACCGCTGGAATTATGAATATGACAGCCAGGGCCATCTGTCACGCGAAATCAGCCCCGGTGCCGAACTGAATGGCCCGGACCAAGGGTACAAAACCGCGACTGATCGCCTGCTAACCACCTATCAATATGATGTGTATGGCAACCTGATACGGCGCACCGAATCCGGTGGCCGCCGCATTGGTGGCGGAGACGGCTACAACGATCAACAAATGCTGTTTGAAGAAAATAGCAGCCGTACTACCCGATATGACTATGATGCAGTAGGCCGGCAGATTAAAACCACGCTGCCGGTCACGCAAATTTATGACAGCAATGCCGATCTGGACAATAACAACGCCGTCAAAACCGCCACACCGGTCACCAGCACCATTTACGATACACTGGGCAATGCCATCAGCAATATCGATGTGGGTGGCAAGCTGAGCCAGTGTTTCCATGATCAGGCCGGACATCTCACCTACGAAATCGATGCGCTGGGCCAGGTAAGCCAATACCAGACAGACGCCTTCGGTGCCGTCACCAGTCTGATCCGTTATGCGGAAAAACCTCAACTGGGTGGCACCACCAGCCTCACCCCCAATGAATTGACAGTAGTAAGGCTGTACGCCGCCTTGTTCAACTATGGCCCGGATAGCACTGGCCTGGCATTCTGGCGCACCCAGCTTGATACCAGCAGCACATCAGCCCAGGTAGCGGGCGGTCTGCTCAATGCCAGCAATGAATACCCGTCCAGCCTGAGCGATCTGGAATTCATGACCAAGCTATATCTGGCGTCATTCAACCGCACGCCCGATAATGAAGTCGATTTTTGGCTGAATATGTTGCAAACTCCGGGCGTCACGCGCGCCGATGTGGTGGCAACCTTTATCAATGTGGCCAATGACGATAACACCGATGGCCATGCCTTCAATGCCAAGGTCAGCGCCCTGAGCGAACAGATCCTGAGTGAACCATTGAATAACCGCATTGCGGCAGCGCTGTCCTTGCTCAATCATGCGCAAGATCGTGCCATTAGCACCCAATACGATGTGCGCGGGCTGGCCGTGCGCAAAATCGAACCACATGCCAACGTATTCATCTTTGGCGGCAACCAAAACCTGAGTACAATAGCCGCCAAAACCACCGACACCAGCTACAATGCCTTCGGTGAAGTGATCCAGACTTCAGTCTACGGTGCTGACACCAACGGCAATGCCGTCACGGCCAAACAAAACAATTACACCTGGTTCGACCGGATTGGTCGTCAAGTCGGGCAATTCACCAGCATCCGCAACGCTGGCCCTGACGATACCGGCTATATTACCCGATGGACTTACGATGGTCAGGGCAATCTCACCAACCTGAAAGAATTCGCCAGCGCGTATACCGCCAGCAGCGCCAGCCTGCGCGACAGCGCACTCAGTCAAAATGCCGCGCCCACCCCGCAAAGCAATGAAAACGACCGGGAAACCCAATATACCTATAATGGCTTCAATTTCAAGATTCACGAAATACGTCTCAATGTGACCTATACCGATGATGCCAATGCCACCGATGCATTGACCCGACGTGGCAGTGTCAGCACCAGTTATGCTTATGATTTTGCAGGCAATCTGCTTGAATCTACCGACTCGCTTGGCCGTATCACCATGATTAATTACAATACTCTGGGTTATGTCAGCGCTGTTGTGAGCAATTGGGTTGGCGGTAGCCAAGCACCGCTGACCGTATTCAAACGCGACATTTTCGGCAATGTGCTTGAGAAAAACGAATCCGCCAGGCCCGGCAGTTTTATATGGCGTTATGGCAGTTATCGTATAACCTTGATCAATCAGCCAGCACGTGATGAAGCCAATGATCGTATTACCAAAACCAGCTATGACAACTATGGCCGCGCTACTAAAATCACCGATGCGGAAGGCCATAACACCCTGTTCTTCTACGATATTTACGGCCACCTGGCCAAACAACAACAAAACGTCAGCAATGCCACCTTCCAAACCTCTGAAACCCGGTTTGAGGCCTTTAGCTATGACGCACTGGGGCAATTGACTGATATTGCCACGCGCGATGTCAGTACCGCACTGAGCAACCCGGGCACACTCACGGTGGCACATCAACACATCAACTTTAATGCCTTTGGTGAAGTTGGCAGCAAACAATACTTCATTACCGCATCCGATGGCAAAACCGTGCTGGGTGACGCCATTACCTATGAAACCAACCAATACGACAATGCCGGGCACTTAATTGCCAGCAATACGGGTGACGGGGTGCAACGCACGTTCAAGCATGACCTGGAAGGCCGTGTCACCGAGAGCGTGCGCAATGGCAATAATGGCCAACTGGTAGACCATACGATTTACGATCTGGCAGGTAATATCCTGAGCCAAAGCAACGCCATTGGTGCCACCATCAACCAGAGCTTTGACCGCTTTGGCAATCTGTTGAGCCGTAGCGATGCGCGCAACGGCCAATGGGTCAGCTATTACAGCTATAACGCCAATAACCAGTTAGTAAAAACCGTGGCACCACTGGTTGACGGCAATGGTGCCATCAACGGCAGCATTACTACCGACAAAGCCTATAACCGGGGCGGTCTGGAAGTATTGAGCATTGACGGCAACAGAAATAAAACTACTAATGAATATGACAACAATAACCGCTTGACCCGCGAAAACCATGCTGACGGTGGCAAGATCGAATACGGCTACAATCTATTTGGCAACAAAACCTCGCAAACCGTGCATTTGAGTGCCGACACCAGCACCACCAATACCCGCCTCAGTGGCTACAAATACAATCGTCTGGGGCAACTGACAGAAACCATCAACGCCTTGATTGTGCCCAATGACATCACCCACAAAGGCGTAAAAATCATTACCTACCGGACCACCAGTGGCGGTGGTGACGTGCTGGCCAACGATTATGGCTACCACCAACTGGTGGAAAAATACAAATATGACGAACTCGGTCGCCGCATTCAGACCACCACCAGCACCGATGGCACCAACACACTCGATGAAAGCGTGTATGCCCGTTATGACCTGGATGGCAACCTGATTGTCAGCCGCGATTTGCGCGGCTATGACACCACCCGTGCCTGGGACAATTTCAAACACAAGACCCGCGAGACCGACGCCCTCAACAATAGTCGCTATTGGAACTACAGCATTACCGGGCGTATGTTAAGCAGTAGCAATCTGTCCGATTCCGAAGCCAATCGCATCACCACACTCTATAGTTACGACGATGCCGGCTTGCTCAGAAGCCAGGTTGCCCAAGCTGGTAGCAATGCACAAAACACACCCGCCGCGCAACAAAACCTGAGCTTTGACCTGTATCAGGGCGACCTGTTGCGCAGCCAGACCGATCACGCCACCGGACAAGTCAGCACCTGGGAATACGACCTGGCGCGCAATCGCACGCGGGAAAAAACCGTGGCCGGCAATGCCATCTTGCAAGACAATGTAATCACTTACGATGCACAAAACCGTATCGTCACTATCAGCGAAGACATTGCCGACAGCAACAGCACCGGCGGTGCGCATTTCCAGGTGCAGTACAGCTACGACGCCAATGGCAACCGCCTCAAAACCGAGACCCATACCCGGGACAATACCGGTGCCATGCACGACAGCATCAGCTACAACCGCTACGACGCGCTCAACCGCGCCATCGTACTCAACAGCACCACAGAAAATACCGTTACCTTTGCCAAAAACACCCATATCCTGACCTATAATTGGGCAGGCGACCGGGTCAGCGACACTTATCTGGGCAAACATTTGATCCCGGTTACGCCGCCGGAAAACATTCCGGATGTACCCTCACCTGGCCCGTTTGACCAAATCCAGATCAGCGATGATATTACTGCCACCACGACCGAAACCCTGTACTACGACCAGGCTGGCCGCCTGGGTGAGGTATATCGGGATGAACACGTGAGCCGCGCAGTCAACGGCCCGCTGGTGCAGGTCGATAGTCATTCCTACGACATTGCCGGACGCGTGGTCTTGTCCGGCCCGGTCGAAGCCGCATCGTTGTATTTGAATCCGCTCGGCGTCAACACGCTGGCACGCTTTGAAATTTACGAAAACGGCTTGCGCATCCGGGAAAAAACCAAGGACGTAGCCGACCGCTTGAACGAAAAAGACGACGTGTATTTCAATGGCATTAACGGCGCACCAAGCTATGATGCGGTCGGCAATGTATTGCGCTATACCGTAGTCGCGAGTGGCGGTGGCCGCACCTATTACAGCAGTACCTATGTCACCCTGGATCGATATGTTGAAGCCACGTCCCACGCCGAAAACTACCAAAACGGCACGACCTATACCGCCAATGCCACCAACAAATTTGACGCCAACGGCAACCGGGTGGAAATCATTGATGACAAATTCGACCACACCCGGAGCACACGCCGCTTCAGCTTTGATGCCCAGGGGCGAATTCTGGCCAAGCAAGCCGATGGCAAATCGGTTCACAATCTGATTGTCAACGGAGAACTGATCGGCAGCGACGACCCCGACGCCGTTGGCGACCTGGCCAACCCGTATTCCGCCATCACCAACAACGCAGCCGACAATTCACCCGGCTTTTACGTGGTGCAACAGGAAGGAGAAAACTGGCAAAGCATTGCCCGCACAGTATGGGGCGACAGCCGCCTGTGGTATAAAATCGCTGACGCCAACGGCGGCATCAGCGCGTTGCATATCGGCCAAACCGTGAAGCTGCCAGCCAGAAGCACCGCTATTGGCAATGATGCCAACACCTTTACGCCGTATGATCCATCGCGCATTGTTGGCAATACCACACCGTATGTGCCCGCACCAGTGGGTGCGCCGTGCGGCGGTTTTGGGCAAGCCATCGTTACGATAGTGGCCATTGTGGTAGCAGCGGTTGTCGGGTATTTCACCCAAGGTGCCGGATTCGGACCGACTTATTCGGCCATTATTGGTGCGGCAGCAGGTAATGCTGCAGGGCAAATTGTAGGAAATGTGATTGGTGTACAAGATGGTTTTTCCTTCAAGGCGGTCGCCTTGGCAGCAATCCAGGCAGCAGTTACCCCGCCCATTGTTGGTGGCAACGGCAGTAGTGGCATCACGGCCAGCAGCATCGCCAATGCGGCTATCGCCAATGCGGTAACCCAGGGAATTGGTGTGGTTACAGGGTTGCAAAAGAAATTTGACTGGCGTGGTGTGGTGGCAGCAGGCCTGAGTACCGGGGTAGGTGAGATTGTCGGCCAGATCTTACCCAAGGACATCTTTGGGAATACTTCTATCGGAACATTCGCACGGGACCTGGTGACCAATGTTGCGAAAGGCGCGACTACATCGGTTGTTAGGACTGGGAAAGTTGTGGCGAAAGAAGTGGTGACCGATGCTTTTGGTAACGTCATCGGTAATGCTATCGTGGCAACTATCGGCAACGCGCTACAACCTTCAGCAGGCGTGTTTGCAGGGGCAAAACTGCCTAACTATGGGCAAGGCGGGGATTCGGGTAATTCTTCGCTGTTCGCTGGGGCGCGCTTAAAATCGTACACTGGTGATTCATTCAATGAAGCGCCTGTTAGCTTCCCTGATCAATTACTCGTGGAGCCGATTCCGTTCCAAGCGGCCAACGTCGCTGCGGCAGATGAATCTAACGATAGCTACTCCAGGCAGGCGCAAGGCCGTGGTGAAGATCCGAATTCGCCAATTCGGTCATTAACGTCCTATATCGTCAAACGCGGTAATACCTTATCTGGCATTGCAGACGGCGATTTAGGGCAAGTTGGCCTTATCGCGGCTGAAAATCGTTTGCAAGGTTCAAAGATCCGTGCTGGTCAACAACTGGTTTATTCGGATATTGGCGACTATTCGGCGCAGGCGCAAGGCGATTACGGGCGCATTGGTGCGAGCATTTATGCGCAAGACAATGCCACTGCAGCGGCACGGCAGGCAGCGGCCCAACGTGCCACAAATCAAGGTGGCGTTATCTCGTTTGATTTAAATAGCAATTCCG
>CAMBDR010000243.1 GCA_945864765.1 Janthinobacterium lividum
CAACAATATTTTGATGAAACCCTCAGTAAAAATTAAATCTACCCTATGTATAATCCTCAACTAAATCAACACGGTGAATTACAACATTTGTTGAGCACCGAAGGCTTGCCCAAGGACATTGTTTACCACATTCTGGATACCGCATCCAATTTTGTGGGCGAAGTCAAAAAAACGCCGCTAATGCTGGGCAAAAGTGTCTTCAATTTATTTTTCGAAAATTCCACCCGCACCCGCACCACCTTTGAAATTGCCGCCAAACGGCTCTCTGCCGATGTGGTGAACCTGAATATTTCAGCTTCTTCCACCAGCAAGGGCGAATCGCTACTTGATACCATCGACAATTTATCGGCCATGCAGGCCGATATGTTTGTGGTGCGGCACAGCCAATCGGGCGCGCCGTATATGATCGCCAAACACTTGATCGATACCAAACAAAGCCATGTGCGCGTGGTGAATGCGGGTGACGGGCGGCATGCCCATCCTACCCAGGGTTTGCTGGATATGTACACCATCCGCCACTATAAAAAAGACTTTACCCAATTGCGGGTAGCCATTGTCGGCGATATTTTACATAGCCGGGTGGCGCGCTCGGATATTCACGCCTTAACCACGCTGGGCGTGCCGGAATTGCGCGTCATTGGCCCGCACACCTTATTGCCCGGTGGCCTGGAAGCGCTGGGGGTGCGCGTGTTCACCGATATTGAACAAGGTTTGAAAGATGTGGATGTCATCATCATGCTGCGTTTGCAAAACGAGCGTATGAGTGGCGCTTTGCTGCCCAGCGCGCAGGAATTTTTCAAAAGTTATGGTTTAACGCCGGAGCGCCTGAGTTTGGCCAAACCGGATGCGATTGTGATGCATCCGGGGCCGATGAACCGGGGCGTGGAAATTGATTCGGCGGTGGCAGATGGCCCGCAGGCGGTGATTTTGCCGCAAGTGACGTTTGGTATCGCCGTGCGGATGGCGGTGATGAGTATTTTAGCCGGGAAATAAATCGGAAACTAAACTAAAAGGGACAAAGGAACGCGTCAATGCAATTGCTTATTAAAAACGGTCATGTGATCGATCCGGTGAACGGGATCGATGCCAAAAAAGATGTATTAATTCAAAATGACAGCATTTTTGCGCTGTGTGAACCGGGGCGTTTGCCGCTCGGGTGTGCGCTGGGTAAAGTGGTCGATGCCACGGGTTGCCTGGTATTGCCGGGCCTGGTGGATGTGTCGGCGCGCCTGCGCGAACCGGGTTACGAATATAAGGCCACGCTGGAATCGGAAATGCTGGCCGCCATGCATGGCGGGGTGACCAGCCTGGTGTGCCCACCGGATACCGACCCGGTACTGGATGAGCCGGGTTTGGTGGAAATGCTCAAGCACCGCGCCAAAACCCTGAATCTGGCGAACGTCTACCCCTTGGGGGCGCTGACGGTGGGTTTGAAGGGCCAGGCCTTAACCGAAATGGCGGAACTGACCGACGCCGGTTGCATCGGTTTTTCGCAGGCAGAATTGCCGATTGCCGATACCAATGTTTTGCTGGGTGCCTTGCAATACGCCAAAACTTTTGACTACACCGTGTGGTTGCGTCCGCAAGATGCCTATTTGGGGCGTGACGGCATCGCCCATGCGGGTGCGCTGGCTTCGCGCCTGGGCCTCTCGGGCGTGCCGGTGATGGCGGAAACCATTGCCCTGCATACGATTTTTGAATTGATGCGCGCCACCGGTGGGCGGGTGCATTTATGTCGCATTTCTTCCGGCGCGGGGGTGGACATGGTGCGCCAGGCCAAGCGTGAAGGTTTGTTGGTGACCTGTGATGTGGGCGTGCATTACATCCACCTGACCGATAACGACATTGGCTTTTTTGATCCGAATGCGCGTTTGGTGCCGCCGCTGCGTAGCCAGCGTGATCGTGATGCAATTCGGCAGGGTTTGCAAGATGGCACGATTGATGTGATTTGCTCCGACCATACCCCGGTGGATGATGATGAAAAGCTGCTACCCTTTGCCGAAGCATCCGCCGGGGCCACCGGTTTGGAATTGTTATTGGCGCTGACCTGGAAGTGGGCGCAAGAAACCGGTGCAGACAGGGAAGGGAACCGGGCGGCGCTGGTGCGGGCGATGGATAAAATTACCGGGCAGGCAGCGCGGGTGGCGGGTTTGGCTGCGGGCAGTTTGAGCGTGGGGGCAAAGGCTGACGTGTGCTTGTTTGATCCGGCGCAAAGTTGGGTGGTGCAAGCGAGTACCTTGGCCAGCCAGGGCAAACATACGCCATTTTTGGGTTATGAATTACAAGGGCGGGTCAAGGCCACCATTGTGTCTGGCCAGGTGCGGTTTGAACGGGCTTAAATATTTCTGGACTGTATTGGCCTTCGCGGCGCACGTGATGGTGGGGCTGGCCTTGTGTGCGGTGCGCTTTCCGTTTGTGGACAATTGGCAGCGTGGGCGTTACATCCGCTGGTTTTCGCGCCGGGTGTTGCGCCTGTGCGGGGTGCGCTTGCGCCTGCCTGCGCATCTGGAGGCCGCGTTCCCGCATGCGGGCCATTTGAAGCGCGAGCCGCCTGCGTTGGTGGTGGCCAATCATATATCGTGGTTGGATATTTTTGTCTTGAATTCACTCTACCCTTGTCGTTTTGTCTCCAAAATTGAAGTGCGCGCCTGGCCGGTGTTGGGTTGGTTGACGCATCGGGTGGGGACGATTTTTATTTCGCGTGGCAAGCGCACTGATGTCAAGCGTATTTTTGGTGGTTTGGTGGCGCACTTAAAGGCGGGCGACCGGGTGGCGTTTTTCCCGGAGGGGCGCACGTCGTATCAGGGCGAATTGGGGCAGTTTCATGCCAATTTGTTTGAAGCGGCGGTGGAAGCGCAAGTGCCGGTGCATGCCTATGCGATTATGTATTTGCGGGAGACCGGGGAGTATCACCCGGCGGTGGAATTTGTTGGAGATATGGGGGCGTTGGCGAGTTTGAGGGCGGTATTGAGTGCGGATGGGCCGATTGTGGCGGAATTGATTGATGCGGCTAATATTAGCTCATTTGGCTTGCGGCGGCGCGATTTGGCGAAGCAAGCCGAACATGCGGTGTCACGGGCGCTGGGGTTGGA
The DNA here is from genome assembly GCA_945864765.1 of Janthinobacterium lividum. GTDB lineage: Bacteria > Pseudomonadota > Gammaproteobacteria > Burkholderiales > Burkholderiaceae_D > CAMBDR01. The sequence continues at coordinate 3,093 of CAMBDR010000243.1, forward strand.
TGCGGTGGGGCCGACAGGGCAGGGTGAGGGTGGTGAGGAGAATGAGTAGGGATTGCGTTGTTTGAAATTTATAATGAATAGTCCAAATTTAAAAATTAAGCAGGTCAGTTTTACTTATCCTGACGGCCATAAAGCAGTTGATGATATCAGTTTTGATCTGGGGGTTGGCGTTACCGGCTTGCTGGGGCCAAATGGTGCCGGGAAAACGACACTCATGGGTATCTTGTCTACATTCACCAAACCTACTGCTGGCAATGTTACCTGGTGCGGTATCGATATCGCTAAAAATCCTGATCCATTGCGAGAAGTTCTGGGATATTTACCGCAGCATTTTGGTATTTACCCAACACTGAGTGCGCGAGAATTTTTGCATTATCTTGGCGCTGTGAAGGGTTTATCAGCCAAGCTGGCGAAAGAGCGCACGGCATACAGTTTGGATTTGGTTGGGCTAAGCGATGTGGCCGACCAACGGCTGGGCGGATTTTCTGGTGGCATGCGCCAACGGGTTGGCATTGCTCAAGCGCTCTTGAATGACCCCAAATTAATCATCGTTGATGAGCCAACTGTCGGCTTGGACCCCGCAGAGCGTATGCGCTTTCGCTTATTGTTGTCCGATCTGGCGCAGGGGCGAATTGTTATCTTATCGACTCACATCGTGGCAGACATTGAGGCAAGCGCTTCAAGGCTTGCTATTCTTTCCAAAGGGAAGTGTCTGTTTCACGACTCCCCCGAATCACTACTCCGTCAAGCCGAATCAAAAGTATGGGAATGGATCATTCCATCGGGTGAACTGGACGCCATTCGAGGCAAATTTGTATTGAGCGCGACAAGCCGGTGCCAAGGCGGCATTCGTGTTCGCGTTATTGCCAATACATCGCCAGACGCCAGCGCCATCAACGTCGCCCCAAATTTGGAAGACGCTTACCTTTCTTTGTTGAATCACTGAGAATGTCCCGTATGTCACTGCGCCGTATGCCAAAATTTTCTCGCTTTATCGCCATCATCAGGTTTGATTTATTGCAACGATTTCGTTCGGACTTTTTTTGGACGGTGTTCGTTTTGGTTGCGATTGCGACTTGGCTTTCTTTTCCGGCAGGCAATTTGAATTATTTGGCGCTAACCGCAATGGGGCCGCCTACCGGGGGAAGCAACGCTATTCCACTCCCGCATGTATATCGCGGTATGTATTCAAGTGCATGGGTGGGATTAAGCATTGCCTACTTGATGACCTTGTTCTCGACATCCATCGGTTTTTTTGTGGTGCGAGGTTCTATTTCCCGCGACATTGAAACCAATGTGTGGCAACTTTTAAGTACTTCACCCATGCCAAAATGGGAATATCTGCTTGCCAGATGGTGTAGCTATATCCTGGTTTTTACCTTGTTGTATGTTTGTAGTTGCATTGTCGGCGTACTTGCGCAGCTTATTCGTGCTGAAAGTTTCTATTTTGGCATTGCCGATTATGTGTTGCCTTATCTTTTTTTTGTACTTCCGGCATTAGCCTTCACTGCGCTGCTGGCTATTTTGTTTGAAATCCACGTGAACTTACGGCATACCCTTGGCAATATTGTATATGGGTTGATCTGGCTGACTGTCGTCATCCTTTTGGCAAAATGGTTTGACTTTAAGACGATGCCGTCGTATCTGGCGTGGTTAGTTGATCTGGTTGGCTACCATTCACTGCAAGAATTCATTTTGCGTGGCCTCGAAAATTCAGGAAATGCGTCAGGCGGTGCACCTATTCCTTTGGATCGGGTGAATATTTTGCTGGGTGGTTTTTTAGAAGTTCAGCCTCAATTGCTTTCTTTTAAGAATCAAATATTTACCCTGAATGAAAGTTTAGGCAGGTATGTTTGGCTTTTACTTTCATTATGCGGCCTCTATCTGGTTTCCTTTTTTCTACCCCAAGCTGCCGCCAAAACAAAACGTGTTAGTCTTGCCTTTGATAAAGAGCGTGGTGCAACCTTGGCATGGGTGACGAAGCTACTTTCGCCACTGCAAAATTCGCAGTGGGGAATTTTATTGTCGTCAGAATTGCTGGTCATTTTACGCACGCGCGGCATAGCGTGGTGGGGCGCGGTGATCATTGTGTGGTTTATCCAAATTTTTGGCGTGTTATCGGCCAACCCGATGCACTTATTTACGCTGGTCATGGGCGTTGCTGGCGGGTGGTTACTTTTATTGGATATCTTGTCAAGAACCGTGCTGCGCGATATTGAGACCAACACGCATGGTTTTATTTTTACAACGATCGCAGCAAACACCAAAATTTTGCAGGTGCGATTAGGTGCCGTGTTACTTTTGACGTGGATTTGCACTTTGCCAGCAATCCTGCGCTGTCTGGTTGTCGCGCCGCTGGTCGCTTTAAATATCATCATCATTGGCGCAGCTACTGTCACCCTGGCAATGGTATTGGGTGCGCTAAGCCGCAATGCCCGTTTATTTGAATTACTCGCCTGCGCTTGTTTTTACATGACCTATGAAGGCTTGACTTTTATCAACGTCGTCGATCTTTCAGATACGATTCGATGGTGGCATATTTCAATCCTGATTATTTCCACCCTGATGCTTAAAAGTGCTTGGGGTAGATTAAGGGTGATTGGTAATTAATAATTTTGGAATGTTCATCGGTAGTGAGAGCCTAATCTTCAAGTGCCTAAACCCAAGCAAATCTGCCTCAAATTGTTTTAACTAGGGTAAAATCCAATCCCACACCGCCAGCTTGGCGGCCAATTTTTTTGGAATATTAAATATGGACGAGCGTTGGCTTTGCGTCGATGAAATTACCGCATACCTTGGCGTGGCCTCGGAGGCGGGGCGATGATTACGCGATTGGAGGTGAACCGTTACCGTTGTTTTGAGCAGCTTGGCATCGACGTGGGTGATTTTCAGGTCATCGTCGGTGCCAATGGCGCAGGCAAGACCACACTCGTTGATATTCCCATATTATTGGGCGAACTGTTAATGGCAGACAACCTTGCTTCGGTTTTTTTGATGCGGCACAGCGAGAAACCAGCCCGCGCCAGCAATTTGCGCGAGCTGATATTTTCTGGTCGGGGCGATGACTTCTCATTGGCAATCGAGGCAAAACTGCCGGAATCAGAGCAAAAAGCTTTGCTGGATACCTTGCTTGCGCGGGCCAAATCGGAACCTGAAGCGAACCTACTACCTGATATGCCGGATACGCGGGAGTGCTGGCCCACCCACATTCGGTATGAATTGCGGCTGGTCGTGATTGATGATCGCCATCTCGCTGTCATGAATGAATATTTGTTTTTCTTTCCGGAGGCCTTTGGCCCGGATCGCGCCAGTGGCGGTTTGGCTGGCGACTCAGCTATCGTCCATGCCGGCTGGCATTTCATTCTAAGACGTGAATTCGGTGGGCCTGCCGTATTTTCCAGCGCAGTCGGGCCATGCGCTCATACCACGCTCAATATTGCGGATAACCTGCTGGCGCTGTCGGCGGTGAAAAATCAGCCTGATGTCTATCCGGCGGCAAATTGGTTGTACCAACGCCTGACGGAGCAGGCGGTTTTCCTTGATCCGAAATGATAGCGGGTGGCCAGCATCCGCACTTGCAAGCGTGGAGGGGTGATATCAGT
>CAMBDR010000244.1 GCA_945864765.1 Janthinobacterium lividum
GAATCAGCTTGCGGAGTGCGCTCCGCCTGCTGGCGGAAGGCGTTGACAAAGGCATTGTGTTCGCGCGCAAACAGGTTGTGGTAAAAGCTGATGCCGATGGTCCAGTTGTCGGGGAAGGCGGTCGCTTCTTGGCCGGCCCATTGTGGTGCAATCGGGTCGCCGCCAGCAAAGATGGGTAAATAACCTTGCTGCTCACTGGCATGCTTGCCTTGGCCGGGCGTGAGTAATAATTTGGCCCGGTCTTGGGGGTCGCGCTTGACACGTTGGCGTGAGCGCTGGTCGTAGCCGTACATTTGCGACGCATCCCACCAGGCGGTGACGTTATTGGCCGTGGTTTTCCAGGCACGGCTTAATTGCGGCTTGCCATCGACGTTAAAAGTGGGTGGTGCATCGGTCTTGTCAAACAAGCTTTTATCGATGCGGTCACCGGGGCGGCAGCCACTGGCGGCATCATTGCAACCCACCGCCATTTGCTCGGGCGCATTATGGCCTTCTTCCAGATGGCTGAACCAATCATGGGTCATGAATTGAATCCAATACGCAGCCAGTACATTGAAAAACGGCGCTTTTTGATAATCGCATTGGGCGCTGGCGGCATCACCCGGCAAACCCAGACCCTGGCGACATTGTTCGGGCGTGCTTTGGCTACGTGTGAACAATTTGCGGCTGATCAGTTGCGGGTCGGGTTGCAGCAGGCTCAAGCGCTCGCCATGGCGGTTGCGGGTGAGTTCGGTTTTGCCCAGGTCGGGGAAGGTGGTCTCGAATTGCACATTGCGCGCAAACGGGGTTTTGCTGGAGCCCATCAGCGGGTTGCGAATGTCGTTGCATATCCCGCTTAAATTGCGGTGGCGGATTAACTCGCCCTGGCATAATTGCTCACCCGCGCCACCCACGGCGGCATACTCGGGTGCGCCCGCTGGTATGCGCATCGCGGGCCAGGTTTTGAGGATGGAACCAGGGGTGCCATCTCGCCCTTGTACATAGTCTTGCCAAGTGCCGGCGTTATCAAATAAATTGAATTTGATCAGTTCTACCCGTTGGTATTCCAGATCAAGCAAGGCACCGTCAATGCCGCGCCCATTGCGCGATAAATGTCCACCTACTTCGGTGCTGCCCGGGGTGAGGCTGCTAAGGTCACCCGTGCCCCAGTAAAGGCTCCAATCGACATACGGGCCATGGGCCAGTGCCGCTTTGTCGCCACCCCGGCAGCGCGCCATGTCGGGGCTGACCTGGCCTAAAAAGCGTTGATCACGCTCGTGCGCAATCGGGCGCAAACCGCCAGCCACGGTGCGGCTACAATCGACCAGATCACCGAGAATTTCTTTGCCATCCAAATTGGCGCAAGAACTCAAAAGTGAAGTCGCCCCCAAGCTGGTGCTGGCTAGCAATATGAATCGGGCAAACTGTTTGAACTGTGGCATAGGTATCGCTCCTTGGCGGGGTTAATTGGCGTTTAATTAGCGTTTTTTGGCTTGTTCGGCTTTTTCCAAATGTCTTTGGTAGCCCTCGATCACGCTGGCAGGCTTGCCATTGGCTTGCGCCAGTGCAATGGCTTTTTTGAATTGGCTGATCGCGTCGCCGGCTTTGTAAGATTCCAGCAAGACCACGCCATAATTGTCACGCGCGCGGTCAGAATTGGGGTGGTTGTTGGCGTTGAGCATGGTTACCAATTCGGCCACTTGCGGCTGGCCGCGTTGATCCAAAAATTCAAACCCCACTTTATTGACTTCGGCTTCGCTTAAACGGCTCGATTTTATCGCTTCGGCCACCAATTGTTCGGCCTCTTTATTGCGCCGTGCTGCCAATAATTGGGCCGCTTTTTCGCAAGCCCCCACCAAATTGCCCTTCACTTGCTGTTGCCCCTGTTGTTTGGCTCGCTCAGTGGCATTGGCCATGACTTGCTCAATTGCACCAATCACCAAACCGGGTTGCTCCAGTTGAATATGGTGGCCGCTGGTGGAGGTGAGGATGTGCGCGCCGTTGGAAAACTGGCGGAAAAATTGGCTATGCAATTCACGCCAAATCTCTTGCGCCCGGTTGGTGAGCATAAACATGTCCGGGTGGTCGTAGCGCTTGGTGGACGTGAGTAGCACGGTTGGGACATCGGGCAAGGGCGTGGCTTGCGGCAGGCTGCCGGAATTGAGGATTTGCAGCGCGGTTTTCAGTTCACCCTGAAATTGCGCCGGAATATTGGCGCGCAGCAAGGCTTCATCTTGCGAGACTTTGGCGGCATCGATTTTTTTCAGTTCGATCCATTGCTTTTCATCGGAGGGATCAATCAACACCATGCCCAGCACATGATTCTGGTGTTGCATCACATAATTGCGTACCAAAAATGCGCCATACGAATGCCCGACAAAAATATACGGCGGCGGCAGTTTGGCCGCTTCCATCATCTGGGTAAATTCTTCGGTGCTTTGATTGAGGCTGAGCGGCTCCGGGCGGCCATTCGATTTGCCATTGCCCGCGCGTGAATATAACACCACTTTGGCCGATTTGGCAATGGCAGGGGCGACTCTATCCCAAGTGCCAACATGGCCGGTGAGACCTGCTTCAAAAACCACCGTATAGGGGCCATTGCCTATGGTCACCAAATGCAGGCTGTTGGCACCGACCCGAACAAAGCTTTCTGCGCGCGGCAGCGCCGGCTCGGCGCTGTTGCCCGGCGGCGGTGCGGGTGTATAGCTTGGTTCGGCATAGCCGGGTGTTGGTGTCGGGGTGGGTGTACCAATGACTTTATCAATCATCGCATTGGCTTTTTCTTCCGCTTTTTTCTTGGCGGCATCAATTGCAATTTGCTTGGCGGCATCGGTAAGGGAGCCGCTGGAGGGAAGGCCGATATCGATCGGTGCGGCAAGGGTATTGAGATGCAATCCCAGGCATAGGCACAGGCAACTGCTTGCCAGTTGGAAAAGGTGCGAAGATTTCACTTTGAAACACTCCTGGTGGATGGATTAAGCTGATGCCAAGAAACAATCTGATTTTGCCGATGATGCTAATTTTGCTAATTTTACTGATCTTGCCGATCCTGAGTGTAAATGATACGCCAGAATCCCCCAAAACCAGTGTAATTGGTTACACTCTGAGCTGGTTTGTGTCGCTTCGTTGATTTGTTTGTTGATTTTTTACCGGATACCTTTGCCTACACCATGAATTCCGCACCCATTTTGCCGCCTTCGGCACAACGTCAGCACCAGCTTGTCAGCGCATTGCTGGCGGTATTGCCTGCAGGCAGCGTATTGTATCACCCGGAAGATACCACACCCTATGAATGCGATGGCTTGGCCGCGTATCGGCAATTGCCGATGGTGGTGGTATTGCCGCACGACGAAGCACAAGTGATGGCGGTGCTAAAAGTGTGTCATGAGCTGGCTTGCCCGATTGTGCCGCGCGGGGCAGGTACGGGTTTATCCGGTGGGGCGCAACCGCTGGCGGATGGCGTGGTACTCTCGACCGCGCGCCTGAACCGGATTTTACAGATCGACCCCTTGGCGCGTACCTGTCTGGTGCAACCGGGGGTGCGCAATTTGGCAGTGTCGGAGGCGGCCAGCGCCCATGGTTTGTACTATGCGCCCGACCCTTCGTCGCAAATTGCCTGCACCATCGGCGGCAATGTGGCAGAAAACGCCGGTGGCGTGCATTGTTTGAAATATGGCTTGACGCTGCATAATGTGTTGCGGGTGCGCTGCATTACCAGTTCTGGCGAAGTATTGGAGCTGGGTAGTGCGGCACCGGACGCGCCGGGGCTGGACTTATTACCGCTGTTTATTGGCTCTGAAGGCATGCTGGGTATTGTCACCGAAGTATTGCTGAAATTGGTGCCCAAGCCGCAAACGGCGCGGGTGATTATGGCGTCCTTTACCAGCGTGGCGCAGGGTGCAAAGGCGGTGGCGCAAGTGATTGGCGCAGGGATTATTCCGGCCGGGTTGGAAATGATGGATCAAACTTCGGTGCGTATGGTAGAACCCTTCGTGCGGGCTGGCTACGATACCGACGCCGCCGCGATTTTGTTGTGTGAATCCGATGGCACGCATCAGGAAGTCGAAGAAGAAATTGCGCGGATGCAAGCGGTGTTGCAGCAGGCGGGCGCGAGCGCACTGGCGGTGTCGCAATCGGAAGCGGAGCGTTTGCGCTTTTGGTCGGGGCGTAAAAACGCCTTTCCGGCAGCCGGGCGAATTTCTCCTGATTACTATTGCATGGATGGCACCATCCCGCGCCAGCATTTGGCCAGGGTATTGCAGGGCATTGCGGATATGGAGAAAAAATACCAGTTGCGCTGCGCCAATGTGTTTCATGCGGGCGATGGCAATTTACATCCACTGATTTTATTTGATGCCAATGTGGCGGGTGAAATGGACAGGGCCGAAGCCTTTGGCAATGAGATTTTGGAATTATGCGTGGCCGTGGGTGGCACCATTACCGGTGAACACGGGGTGGGGGTGGAAAAAATCATGGCCATGTGCGTGCAGTTTTCTGAAGCGGAGTTGAGTACTTTTCTGGCACTGAAGGCGGCGTTTGATCCGGCGCGCTTGCTCAATCCCAATAAAGCAATTCCCACTTTGCAGCGCTGTGCCGAAGGCGGCAAAATGCATGTGCATGGCGGACGTTTGCCGTTTCAAGACTTGCCCCGGTTTTAACCAAGGCAAAAAAGGCAAAAAGATGGCAAAGACAAAAAGGTAGACAGGGTAGAACTATGCAAACCATGGTAGAACAATGGCAGCAGCAAGTGTTAAGCGCGCTCAATGAGAAGCGCCCCCTTCGCTTGCGCGGTGGCGGCACCAAGGACTGGTACGGGCAAAGCCTGCAAGGCGAGGTGCTCGATACCCGGGCCTGGCGCGGTATTGTGGCGTATCAGCCCGAGGAACTGGTGGTGACCGCACGTTGTGGTACACCGTTAATGGAGCTGGAAGCGGCCTTGGCCGCGCAAGGCCAAATGCTGCCTTTTGAACCACCGCATTTTGCCTTGGCAGGCGTCAACCAAGCCACCGTAGGCGGCATGTTGGCGGCGGGTTTGGCCGGGCCGCGCCGTTTGGCTTGCGGCAGTGTGCGCGATTTTGTGCTGGGCGTGCAAGTGTTGGATGGCCGCGGCCAATGCCTCAATTTTGGTGGCCAGGTGATGAAAAACGTGGCCGGTTACGATGTCTCGCGCACGATGGCGGGCGCGCTGGGCACGCTGGGCATGGTATTGCAAGTGTCGTTTAAAGTGTTGCCTTGCCCGGCGGCGGAATCGAGCTGTCGCTTTGGCATGACCCAGCAAGAGAGCGTGTTGGCGGTCAACCAATGGTTGGGGCAGGCTTTGCCGATTTCTGCCTCGTGTTGGCTGGACGGGCAATTAACGCTGCGTTTTTCCGGGGCGCGCGCGGCAGTTCAGGCGGCGCTGCAGGTATCCCATCGTGGCCGGGGCGGGAATCGGCTGGAATTGGATGAAGCCACCGCCTTTTGGCGCGCGCTACGTGAGCAGCAACTGCCATTTTTTGCCGACGCAGGGGGCCGCCACCGACTGTGGCGCGTGGCAGTACCTGCATTGGCCCCGGCGCTCGATTTTGCCGGGCCGCAATTGATTGAATGGGGTGGGGCGCAACGCTGGTTGCTGGAGGAAGTGGGCAAGGATGACGCACAGCGCAGTTTGCACAATCGGTTCGCAACCAGCTTACGCGCCCAGGCTAGCGCCTTGGGCGGCCATGCCACCCTGTTTCGCGCCGCCGACAAAGGTCTGCCCGTATTTCAAGCGGTAGCGCCCGCTTTGGCTGCAATTCAAAGCAAAGTACAAGCATGTTTTGATCCGGCGCGCCTATTCAATCCGGCGCGCATTGAATTTGGAGGGTGAAGTGCAAACCAATTTGGCCGATTTTATCAAAGGCACGCCCGACGGTGACCGGGCGCAGGCGATTTTACAAGCGTGCGTGCATTGCGGGTTTTGTAGCGCCACTTGCCCCACCTACCAAATCCTGGGTGATGAGCTCGATGGCCCACGCGGCCGCATCTACCTGATCAAACAAGTGCTGGAAGGCTCACCCGCCACCGAGCGCACCCAAGTGCATTTGGATCGCTGCTTAACTTGCCGCAATTGTGAAACCACGTGCCCGTCCGGCGTTGAATATGGCCATTTGCTCGATATCGGGCGCAAAGTGGTCGAACAGCAAGTCACCAGACCCTGGCGCGAGCGGGTGTTGCGCAGCCTGCTATATCAAATATTGCCGCACCCGCGTTTAATGAACGCTTTGTTTGGCATCGGTTATGCGGTGCGCCCGGCCTTGCCCAAGGTGTTGCAGCAAAAACTGTCACGGCGCCACCCGGCCGGGATTTGGCCGCAGGGCATCCATTCGCGCAAAATGCTGTTGCTGGATGGTTGTGTCCAAGGGGGAATGGCTCCGAATATTAATGCTGCCACCGCGCGGGTACTCGATTGGGTGGGAGTACAAGCGATGGTGGCACCCAAGGCCGCTTGCTGCGGGGCCTTGCGTTTGCACTTGAGCCAGGAAGCGGCGGCGCTGGAGGATATGCGGCGCAATATTGATGCATGGTGGCCCTATGTGGCCGCTGACGCGCCCGACGTGGCCAAGGTGTCTGTCGAGGCGATTGTCATGACCGCATCCGGTTGCGGTGTCACCGTGAAAGAGTACGGTTATTTGTTGGCGCATGACCCCAATTACGCCGCCAAGGCCGCCAAAATCAG
>CAMBDR010000245.1 GCA_945864765.1 Janthinobacterium lividum
CTGCCCCACAATCCAACCCCGGTTATTGATCGCGCTGGCATAGCTGTAACTGCCGCCCAGCGTACCCAGGTCGGTAACATTGCCACCCTGCCACAACGCCGCGTGATAGGTAATTTCATTCACATCCGCCCCACCCACCACCAGCCCGCTGGCATTGACGGCGCTGGCATAGCTGTAATCGCCCCCCAATGTACCCAAATCGCGCAGGGTAGCGCCTTGCCATACGGCGGCATGCCAGACGTTATCGCCCTCCAGCAAAGAATAGCCCGCAATCAAACCCACATTATTGATGGCATTGGCGGTACTGACGCTGCCGCCCAGCGTGCCAAGATCAGTCAGACTGCCATTTTGCCAGAGCGTGGCGTGGGTCTCCAAACCGCCATTCAATTCTGCACCACCCACCACATGGCCCAACTGATTGATGCCATTGGCGACGCTAAAATCACCACCCAGGGTGCCCAAATCTTGCAAGCTGCCGTTTTGCCATAATGCAGCATGCTTGGCCCGGTTGCCAGCCAAGGCGGCCTCACCTACCACTTGCCCGGCATTGTTGATGGCATACGCGGCACTGGTATTGCCACCCAGGGTATCCAGATCCAGCACCGTTGCGCCCTGCCATAAGGCCGCGTGGATCGCACTTTTACCGGTGCGGGATTGGCCAATACTGACCCCGTTATCATTCATCGCAAAACCATTGGCGCGGTTACCGCCCAAGGTGGCCAAATCGGTAAATTGAAAACTCTGGGCTTGTGCCGCCCCCAATAACAAAGTTGCCACGCCAAACAAGGCGGTTTTAAGTAAATTCTGTCTCATATTTCTTCTGGGAACATTTTCTGATTGCACAAACGGGAAGCGGCCCCGTATTGCTACGGGGCCGCCTCGTTTGCTACTTATTTGCTACTTATTTGCTACTGATGACGCTTAACTTCCTGGAAAGTTTTAACACCTGACCAGATTAGTCTGTTGACAAACTCACCGAGTCAACCGAGAACGAGGTTTGCAGGGATGAGTTTTCAGTTTCAGTGAAATGCACGCGCACGGTTTGACCCTTGAATGCGCTCACATCAAAGTTACGAACGGTGTAACGTGGTGTGGTGCTACCAGTGCTATTAAGATTGCTAAAAGTACCCAATGTCGCCAACACCGCACCTGTGGTGCTGCGAATTTGAACCTTGAACACGTCATTGGCAGCAGTCGTGGTCGTTTCTGCCGTGTCGATATGCAAAGCAAACTTCAGGTTTGCAACGGTAGCGTTTGCTGGAATCGTCACGGTTTGGTACAGGTTTTCGGTGATGGCTGAACCATTACCACCGAACCATGCACTGTATGCACCTTCAAACGGAGGCTGACCGCTCCAACGATTGATGTTACCAGTGTTACCAACCCAGCTTACCGCACCTTGTTCGAAACCACCGTTCAACAAGCGCTCATAGGTGGTGCCCGCCGGGTTCACCGTTAAAGTTGCCTGGTTGCTGGTAGTGGTGCCTGGTGTCGCACTGCTGTCGGTTACGCGAACATATACTTTTGCGCCATTGTCGGAAGACGTTGTAACGAAACTGTAAGTAGGGCCGTTTGCGCCACGAACACGCGCACCGTTTTTGTACCAAACATAGCTATAGGGTGCTTTACCCGCTTCAGCAGTCACGCTAAATGTTGCAGTACCACCGACGTTGACGGAAAAATTACCGGGTTGGCTGGTGATATATACAGGCGAGCTAAAACCAATTTCGTCGGTATCATTACCCACATTAATCGCGGCATAGGCACGCTTAACGGCAATCACTTCTGCACTGTCCGCGCCAAACAATTCGGTTGCCGATTCAATCATCTTGGCACGCGCATCCGCATAGTTGGTCGAGCTGGTGAACTTGGTGGTATTGGCATTAAACCAAATACGGAATGCCTTATCGTTACCAATACCGGTCATGGCATTAGGTTGACGCTGCAAGTAGGAGGAATAAGCATCGTTACCAGCGGTGGCGTTCGAACCTGATGACAAGAAGTAAAACATCCGGTTGTTCGGGCCACTGCTATAGTGAACGTCGATCCCGCTGATGCCGCTATACCATGCATCCGGGCTACGCGAATCTTTGGATGGCTTTTGCATATAGCGCAGTGGTACGCCATTCTTGGCGATTTCCTTACCGACAAACCAGTCTTGGCCCGCAGCCGGAATCACATTGCCTGTGCCGCCATTGCGTGCATAGGCTTCCACCATTTCACCCGTGATGTCCGAATTGGATTCGTTCAAACCACCCGACTCGCCAGAATAAACCAAGCCCGATGTGGCATCAGTAATGCCATGGCCCATTTCATGGCCGATCACGTCGATCGAACCCAGGTTGTTGAAGTAAGAACCACCGTCACCGATGAACATACACTTACAGCTACTGCTATAAAATGCGTTGTCATAGCTGGTATTGGCATGGACAGCAATATAGGTTGCAGTATTTTGACCATCAAGACTCTTCCAACCAATCACATTGTTCAATGTGTCATAGGTGTTCATCAAGCCCCAGAGTGCATTCACTGCTGCGGTTTGACCATTCGCATCGGTGGTGCTGCCACCATTGTATTGCAAGCCATCACCCCAAACATTGGTAGGGTTGGTGAATACTGAACCCGCATTGGAACCACTGTGGTTGGCATTGGTAATGGCCATGCCGCCATACGCACCGCCTACGCCACGTGTCGCGTCAACGGTCGAAAACACGCCATTGGCAAAAGTCGTATTAACGGGTACTTGGCCATTATATTGGCTGTTACCCACGCCCACCGCTGTGTGCATCATATTGATACTTTTCAACGTGCGGCCATCGACTGCACTCACAATGGTGTCAAACAATTGCTGATGACCATTCACTTCCATACGGGTGGAAACCAAATAGGCCAGTTCATAGCCGGTTACGAGCGTTTCCAAATCCAGCGCGTTGAGAGCAGACTCTGCCTTATTCACAGCAGAAGCCACACGTACGGTGCTCATAGTAGGAAACACGATCAGTTCAGCACGTGGCTTGACCAAATCAGTACCACCATTCGGTGCCAATGTATTGGTCACACGACCAATTACTTCTTGATCCGACAGGTCTGGCACCATATTTAATTGTTTTGCCATAACAACTGACGTTGCAGCCAACAAACCTTGGCGACGTTCAGCGATCGATTCAGACATGATATTGTTGTTGGCGTCAACGGTCAGTACCGATTCACCACCCCAAACACGAACACCCTGGAAAGTGTGATTCACACGAACCACCTTGGTAGCAGCTACGCCGGGGTGTTCGGTACCAACAACAAAACCAAAATCAGATGTCAAGCTATGCTTGGCGGCCAATTGGCTCAGTAAATCAGTCGATTGTTGAGTCGTGCTAACAGAAAAATTTTGCGACATCAAAGCAGGGCCGTGTTGGCCGTATTGTGCCATGGATTGCCCGGATGCGATTAAAGCCAAGGATGCAGCAAGCAGAGTCAAGCGAAAAGTCATGTATTCTCCATTGATAATTCAAGCGATTTATTATGATTCGTTGGTGTGATCAAGCCCGATACGTAATGCATTGGTGTTTTTATATAAGTCACAGCCCGAATGGGAAAGCATAGTATTTGGAAAGGGCCTACCTTGTCAATTCAAATGAAAAATTCCACAAACGGCAGCTCTTTCGTTAAATACTAAACATTTCCCACGAGAACTTATTTCGCCCTAAAAGGCATTCCCGAACAAAATTACCAAGAAAATCAGGACTCATATCACGCCAGATCTGCCTCAATAGCAATGGCACTGGATCACGACAAGGCCGTATTCTTGCACACCGTTGGCCAACCTCGCCCCAGCCAGCCCATACCCACGCCTGGTCAGGTAGATCAGGAATCGCCCCCTGTCAAAAAAAAAGAGTGCGCAGACCCTTTGTGTTGCGGTTTTTTGTGTGGGATACTTCCAAATGCTATCAATACGATTGTGCATCTGGCATTGACATCAAAACAATTTAGAAATTTCACGAAAATTTTCCACACCGTTAAAAATATAACACATGGCCTCTATCGCATCGAAAGTAGAACAGTTTGTGAGCGAATCCGCCTTCTTAACCGAGGGCATGGTACGCGGTTTGATCAATTTATCCGAGCTGGCGCGGCAAATGCAGCCGCAACTGGAAAAGGATATGTGGAAGCCGGTCGGGCAAGCTGCCATCGTCATGGCACTCACCCGCCTGGCCGTGCGCTTGCAACAGCGCGAACAGGTGGAAACCAGTTTATTACCACAAATGGCAGAACTGACCACCCGCTCCGAACTGACCGAACTGACCTATCGCTATTCCAGCACCACCCGTGAAAGCCAGCGCAGCTTGCTGCAATTGGCGGAAAACCAGCCGGGCGTGTTTGTCACTGTCACGCAAGGCTTACATGAAGTATTGATTATTGTCGGGCGGCCTCTGGTTGAAGCGGTGGAAACCGCGTTTGCCAAGGAACATTTATTGGTGCGGCTGGAGAATCTGTCGGCGCTTACTTTGCGACTCGACCCCGAGGCGCGCCAGACACCGGGCGTGTATCAGGCGATTTTGAAAAAACTGGCGCTGGTTAAAGTGAATGTGGTGGATATGATTTGCACCTATTCGGAGCTGACGATTTTATTGGAACGGGCGCAAGTAGGGTTGGCTTTTTCGGTACTCTCGCAAAGCATGCGCATTCGCGCGCGCTAAACGGTTTTATAAAAAATGTTCAGCTATTTTTGTTGGGTAAAGGGCAGCTTATCTCGACCCAATTTCGCCGGACTTACCCGCTTTACCGAGTGGTTGGCAGGATCGGCGGGTGAAATTGCCGCTTGGGCGGATCACAGCCTGGTTTCTTGAAATACATGACACGGCTATTTCAAATCACAAGACTGACATTGAAGGAGCATGGTCAATCGCCCGTGACCAGCCCGAATTCGCGCAGCAGTTCACCGATCCGGGTTTTGTCGAGCTTATTCATCAGCAGATTGCGCACGAAATGGGGCCCCGGTATGTCGATTTCCTTGCCGTCGCGCAGGCGGCCAGTGGCTCCCAGGAGCATGCGGATGTCGTAGGTGGAGTTGAAGACCTCCGGCACACCACGCTCAACGCCCAGCAATGTGTAGACGGCCTCCATCGGTGTACGCACCGAGTATTCGGTGGTGAAGATACAGTCGCGCTCCTTGGACTGTGCGAACTGGCCAATGAATGCGAAGTTGACCGCGCCCGCAGGCACCACGTCCGGGCGATCGCCCGCTTGGCGTGGCATGAAGAAAGCGGTGATGTAGGGCATCATCACCGGAATGGTGATGGCGCCGGTGGCGGCCAGTTCGGGGATGTCCTGGACCGGCACGCCCAAGTGATATAGCCACTCTTGGGTGATTTCCTCGCCGGTGCAGTCCTGCATTGGCTTCTTCACGTAATCGCCGGGTTGCTCGACAAACAGCGCGTAGACCCAAACCACGATCTGGTCCTTGGGCTGCTGCTTGAAATGCGGCTGCCGGTTCACCGTCCACCAGCGATTCGTACTGGTTGTACTTGGTGAACTTCAGCGTGGAGAAGTCCGGCATACCTTTGATTTGATGGATGAAGCGGTGCAGGTACAGCTTCATCTCCAGCGCGGAGTGCCACTCCTCGAAGGCAAACATCGTGCGCCAGTACAGCCAGAAATTGCTGCTCAGGAATTCACTCCCGAACACCTCGTTGATGCGCTTGTTCTCCATGTCTTCGCGGGTGGCCAGGAAGAGTTTGACGATCTCTTTCTGCGCCTGCTCGCTGAGCGTGAAGAGGCCGTCGGTATGCGCATCCTCACCGCACTTGACGGTGGCGCGCTGCAAAGAAGACTGTGGATCGTCCTTGTCGAGCCAATAGAACTCGTCAAGCACGCTGGCGCCCTCGATCTCCAGCGACGGGATGGACCGGTACAAATCCCACAGGCATTCAAAGTGGTCTTCCATCTCGCGTCCACCGCGAATCACGAACCCTTTTTCCGAATCCTTGATGCCGTCCAGCGCACCGCCGGGCAACTGTTGCTGCTCCAGGATGGTGATTTGCTTGCCCGGCATTTGGCCGTCGCGGATCAGGAAGGCCGCGCCCGCCAGTGCCGCCAGGCCGGAGCCGACAAACCAGGCCGTTTTGTTCTCTACGCCCTTGGGTTTGCGCGGGCGGGCGAATGCTTCGTAATTGCCATTGCTGTAGTACATGAGACTTCCTTTTTTATGAATTTGAATTTACGGCTGTCAACAGCGCCGCGATGCTGTTTGCGCTTCATGCAACCGCGCTGGGAAAGTCAGCGCCGCACTGGCGGCAAGGTCTGGGGTTTCTGGAAGTTGCAGCTTGCTCGCCAGAGTCCGAAAGGTCTGTTCGGCAGCGCACATTTCCCCGTGTGTTGACTACCGCACAGATCAAGTCGTCCACATCAACTATAATTGGCACTCAATAGCCAAGGCGGCAAGGTGCCGCATCACACAAAATGAACACATACAACTGGTACTCACAACTGATCAAACCGACATGGGCACCCCCAGGCTGGCTTTTTGGGCCGGTGTGGTCGGTTTTGTACGCCGTGATAGCCGTGACGTATGGTGCCGTGTTTTATAGGGCTTTTACTGGCAAAATTTCATGGCTGGTAGCACTGCCCTTTGCGCTGAATATCATTTTCAATTTGGCTTTCACGCCGAT
>CAMBDR010000246.1 GCA_945864765.1 Janthinobacterium lividum
ATTACGCTTGGATTGATATTTGGCATAACGAATGCGTTGCCCTAACTTGCCTACCAGTGGCGCTACTTCGCCATCACATTTATCAAGAGTCGGGCTAATCAGCCCGTCCATGCAGCGCTCAAATTCGGTAAATATCAAGGTGAGTTCAGGAAAATCATCGCGCACATACAGGTGCGCTTCTCGCATTTGAATTTCCGGATGAATGGCAACCTGATGGGAGCGGACCATCTGTTTTATGCCCATTGCCAAACTCAGCAGTGACATGACCAAAACCAGTGCCATCATCCGAATGGCTTTTCTGGCTTCTTCATTATTCTTATAAACGTAGGCGTAGCCCTTATACTTCAGTATCATCAGGCGTATCCGTAAATCGGTTAATAGAATGTGGCGAATCGCGAAAAGTCGGATTTGCGCTTTTAAAAGAGTTAGCCAGTCCATGATTGGTGTTTGTGCTTTGGGTCGCGAACGACCCGGTAATGTTCAAACAAGCAAAAAAGCCACCCGAATGGATGGCTTTTTACTTTACCCTGTTGGAAACTTCCGCTAATCGTTGGAAATTTCGCGTCATGAAATCAAGCCACGCGGCTAACTACTTGATTTCATTAATAATTTTGGGGTGATCGATGGGGCTCGAACCCACGACAACAGGAATCACAATCCTGGACTCTACCAACTGAGCTACGACCACCACTGAACTGATTCACCTTAACGAGCAAGCGTCTTGATGACCAAGTAAGCTAGCTATTATAAGAACTTTTGAACTTGTTTGCAAGCTGAATCAAGAATTTCACTTCGGTTTTACGTATTTTCCTTAAAACTGGCTCGCTACTTCCACAATTGGCGGGCTTACATTCAGCAAATGGGTAAAAGCATACGCCAGCGGGCCAGCCTTGCCACTGGTAAAGCCTGTCAGACGCGCGCGACCAGCATCACCTGCCTCTGGTTGCGCTGTGCCATTGGCTGCAGTACCGAGCAAACGCTGTAATTGGCGCGCGACCGCCGCACCCGTGTCGATCAGCGTCACCGACTTGCCACCCTGTGCAGCAATGATGTGCTCAATTTGATCGCGCACAAATGGGTAGTGGGTGCAGCCCAGCACCAGGGTATCGGCCCCTTGTTCCAGCAAGGGCGGGATATAGCGCTGCAATAATTCACGCGTGGCCGGGCTGTCCGGCTCACCTTGCTCAATTTGGTGGGCCAGCCCGGTGCATGGCTGTAGCAAAAAGCGCACTTGGGTTTCCTGGCTGATTTGCTGTTGCAAGAGTTTGAATTTCTCGCCTTGCAAGGTGTTATTGGTCGCCAATACACCGACGATGCGGCTTTGACTCACGGCTGCCCCCGGTTTTAAGCCCGGTTCCACGCCCACCAGTGCCAGCTCGGGGTAGCGCGCACGCAATACGCTAATGGCCGCTACCGTGGCCGTGTTGCACGCCACCACCAGCGCCCGCACGCCACGCGCGAGCAAAAATTCGGCTATATGTTCGGCGCGCGCCACAATCTCCGCTTCCGGCTTTTCCCCGTAGGGTGCAAAGCCGGCGTCGGCGAAATACAATAAATCCTGCTGCGGCAGCAGGGCGTGAATATGGCGCAGGATCGATAAACCGCCTATCCCGGAATCAAACACCCCGATTGGTGCGCTACTGCCTTCGGTGTTGAACGATGAATTCACTACGCCTCGCTAGCCGTTACTTTGCGACGACAGGAATTTGAATCGCGGCCGAACCAGCCGAACTGGCTATCCGCGCTTCCCATTCTTTTGGCCCGGTAATATGCACAGAAGTACCAGTCGAATCCACCGCTACCGTCACCGGCATGTCTTGCACATCAAATTCATAAATCGCTTCCATGCCCAAATCGGCAAAGCCCAACACCTTGGCCGATTTAATCGCCTTCGATACCAAATACGCCGCGCCGCCCACCGCCATTAAATAGGCTGATTGGTGTTGTTTGATCGATTCAATCGCCACTGGCCCGCGCTCAGCCTTGCCTATCATCGCGATCAAGCCGGTTTTTGCCAGCATCATGTCGGTAAATTTATCCATGCGCGTGGCGGTGGTAGGGCCTGCCGGACCGACCGCTTCGTCTCGCACCGGATCGACCGGGCCAACGTAGTAAATCACGCGATTGGTAAAATCCACGGGCAAGCTTTCACCCTTGGCCAGCATATCGGCAATGCGCTTGTGCGCGGCATCGCGCCCGGTCAACATTTTGCCATTGAGCAGCAAGGTTTGGCCCGGTTTCCATGCGGCCACTTGTTCCCGCGTGAGAGTGTTTAAGTCCACCCGTTGCGAGCGTTCGGTGTCGGGCGTCCAATGCACATCCGGCCAGGTAGACAGCGCAGGCGGGTCGATATAGGCTGGCCCGGAACCATCGAGCACAAAGTGCGCATGGCGGGTTGCCGCGCAATTGGGAATCATCGCCACTGGTTTTGAAGCGGCATGGGTTGGGTACATATTGATTTTGACATCCAACACCGTGCTCAAGCCGCCCAAACCTTGTGCGCCTATGCCCAGTGCATTGATTTTGTCGCATAACTCGATGCGCAATGCTTCCAGCTTGTTTTGGGGGCCACGGGCTTTGAGTTCATACATGTCGATATCGTCCATCAGCGACTCTTTCGCCATCAACATCGCTTTTTCTGCCGTGCCACCAATGCCTATGCCCAGCATGCCCGGCGGACACCAGCCCGCACCCATCTGCGGCACCGTTTTCAAGACCCAATCGATCAGAGAATCGGATGGATTCAACATCACAAACTTGGTTTTGTTTTCCGAGCCACCGCCCTTGGCAGCTACTTTTACATCAATCGTATTGCCGGGCACCAGTTCCATATGCACCACAGCAGGGGTATTGTCCTGGGTGTTTTTACGCTCAAACTGCGGATCAGCCACAATCGAGGCGCGCAATTTGTTGTCGGCAAAATTGTAGGCTTGGCGCACGCCCTGATTCACCGCATCCACCAGCGAGCCGGTAAAACCCTCCAACTTGACACCCATGCCCACCTTTAAAAACACATTTACGATGCCGGTATCCTGACAAATCGGGCGTTTGCCTTCGGCGCACATGCGTGAATTGGTCAAAATTTGCGCAATCGCATCTTTGGCTGCCGGGCTTTGCTCGGCTTCATAGGCCCGCGCCAAGTGGGCAATGTAGTCGGCAGGGTGATAATAGCTGATGTATTGCAGGCTGGCTGCGACTGATTCGATGAAGTCGGCTTGCGTAATGATGGTCATAATGAGGGCTTTCCGTAAGTCTGGTTGGGTGAGGTTACAATACCACTTCGGCGAATGGCTTGAGAGGGGGCGCGGCGAGTGCCTCGCCTTGGGATAGCGTAACAGTGCTCATGGCTTGCATTTTTAATGAAAAAAATCAGTTTTTCTATTTTACACGGAGTTCTGCCCGGGTGCGCCCACGCAAAAAAACAATGGATTTATCAAAAAGTGACGGTTTTCCCGCAAAACAGAGGCCATCTATGATAAATTGCAACAGAATCACATGCAATTGAATTGATAAAGCCCGACTTGTACATGAATTTTGCATTTTGCAGTAATACCACTTGCAAACCACTTTGGCGAAAAAGATGGCGATGACCTGAAAATTTGATGGAGAATATGGAATGACCGAACAACATACAGCAACACCCGAGGTAGCCCAGGAGCCGAAACAAGAGTCGCGGGTATTTAACCCACCCGCACCATTTTCGGAGCACGCAGCCATCAAGGACATGGCCGCCTACCACGCGCTTTGTGCCGAAGCGGAACAGGATTACCAGGGTTTTTGGTCGCGTCTGGCCAATGAAAACCTGGAATGGCATGAACCGTTTACCAAAGTATTGAATGAATCCAACGCGCCATTTTATCGTTGGTTTGAAGATGGCAAACTCAACGCCTCGTATAACTGCCTGGATCGTCATCTGCATAACGGCAATGCCGATAAAATTGCCCTGATTTTTGAAGCCGATGATGGCGACACGCAAGAAGTGACGTATCGCGAATTGCATCAAAAAGTATGTCGTTTTGCCAATGGTCTGAAGCAATTGGGCATCAAGAAGGGTGATCGCGTCATTATTTATATGCCGATGTCGATCCAGGGCGTGGCGGCGATGCAGGCCTGCGCGCGCATTGGTGCCACCCATTCGGTGGTGTTTGGTGGTTTTTCGGCCAAATCCTTGCAAGAGCGGATTATTGACGCCGGTGCGGTAGCCGTGATTACTGCCGATGGTCAATTGCGCGGTGGCAAGCAATTACCCTTGAAGTCGATTGTGGATGAAGCCCTGGAACTGGGCGGTTGTGAATCGATTCGCCATGTGGTGGTGTATCAGCGTACCCGTGGCATGGTGTTGTGGGATGATAAGCGTGATGTGTGGTGGCACAATGTATTGAGCCATCAGCCGGATCAATGCGAGCCGGAATGGGTCGATGCCGAGCACCCTTTGTTTATTCTGTATACCTCAGGTTCAACTGGTACGCCCAAGGGAGTGCAACATTCAACCGGCGGCTATTTACTGTGGGCCATGTTGACCATGAAATGGACCTTTGACATTAAACAGGACGATGTGTTTTGGTGTACCGCCGATATTGGCTGGGTCACAGGCCACACCTATGTTTGCTACGGCCCACTGGCGGTGGGCGCGACCGAAGTGGTGTTTGAAGGCATACCCAGCTACCCCAATGCCGGACGTTTTTGGGATACCATCCATAAACACAAGGTTAGCATCTTTTATACCGCCCCAACGGCGATTCGTTCACTGATTAAAGCCTCGGATTTGGACCCCAAAGCCCATCCGAGTCAATATGATTTGACTAGCTTGCGCTTGTTGGGTTCGGTGGGTGAACCGATCAACCCGGAAGCCTGGATGTGGTATTACCGAAATGTAGGCGCTGAGCGTTGTCCGATTGTGGATACCTTCTGGCAAACTGAAACGGGTGGTCACATGATTACGCCACTGCCGGGTGCCACACCCATGGTGCCGGGTTCTTGTACCTTGCCCTTGCCGGGCATTGCTGCGGCGATTGTGGATGAAACGGGTAAAGAATTGCCGAACGGGCAGGGCGGTTTGCTGGTGATTAAACGACCTTGGCCTTCCATGATACGCACTATCTGGAATAATCCTGAGCGCTTTAAGAGCAGCTATTTCCCAGCCGAATTAGGTGGGAATCTGTATTTGGCGGGTGATGGTTCAATCCGCAATAAAGATACCGGTTATTTTACGATTACCGGGCGTATTGATGATGTGTTAAATGTTTCCGGTCATCGCATGGGCACCATGGAAATTGAATCTGCCTTGGTCGCCAACCCCTTGGTGGCGGAAGCGGCGGTGGTAGGCAAGCCGGATGAGGTGACAGGTGAATCGATTTGTGCCTTTGTGGTGTTGCGTGGCGCGCGCCCGACCGGTGAGGATGCCAAGAAATTGGCGTTGGAATTGCGCAACTGGGTGGCCAAAGAAATCGGCCCCATCGCCAAACCCAGAGAAATTCGCTTTGGTGATAACCTGCCCAAAACCCGTTCCGGCAAAATTATGCGTCGCCTGTTACGGGTCTTGGCCAAGGGTGAAGAGATCACACAAGACATTTCCACCCTCGAAAACCCGGCTATTTTGGAGCAATTGAAACAATCCGTGTAAATTATGCTGGCGTAATCGCGAAAGCTTGCTATAATAGCGGACTTCGTGAAGCTGCAAGCTCACGAAAGCAGGAGAGATGGATGAGTGGTTGAAGTCGCACGCCTGGAAAGCGTGTATAGGTTCATAGCCTATCCGGGGTTCGAATCCCCGTCTCTCCGCCAGAATTGTAAGTCTTTGATTTTAAAAGACTTTTTTCAGAAGGCTTCATAAATCGTGTACCGAAAGGTGTACTGTTATGAAGCCTTTTTTCATTGTACGCGGGCAAAGAAACTATGCTCGATTCCTCATTCCTGTGGCTCACCGCCACCTGTCAAACGGTAAAAAGCATTTGGTGTTTTCACTGGGTGCTGCTGAAAAATCGATCCTTCGCCAAAGAGCCATTGAGTTAGAATTCTTGTTGCTTGAAAGCATAAAGAAAGGAATTCCGATGAATGGTGATAGGTTTAAGAAGTTTGACATAGTGACGCCAAACGGCGTCAGGATTGAAAATATCAACACACAGAGCGATGTGGATAACCTGCTTAAGCTTGCTCAAACAGAAGCCTTTAAAAGCCTTCTGGAGAGTCTTGGCAGTGTTGCTGTTCCCCCGGCTGACACCAGCCCCAAGGGGCTTCACGTATTAGAAGACCGTCGTAGCGGTCCCCTTCCTGCTCCGCAGTCCTTGGCGTTGGCCGAACTCTTGGACAAGTTCCTTTTGTTGAAAAAAGTCAAAGCTGCAACGGTAATTTCATACAAGAATGTTGTTAAAGAATTTGCAGATTTCTGCAAAGGAAAATGGTTTATTGCTGAAATTATGGTCAGCGATATTACCCGTTACCGTGAATTTTTAGCTGAAAAAAATTCACCAAGGACAATAGATAATAAAATGATTGTCCTAAAATCTTTGATGAATTTTGCAATCAGCAACGGATATTTTTTTGGAACCAATCCTGTAATTGCTAAAAATTTCCTGAATCCGTGTTCAGGAACGCGAAAAATCCCCTAAGTGATTGATATTCATGGTAAAATCACGCACTTTCCACATCACCAAGTGCATTA
>CAMBDR010000247.1 GCA_945864765.1 Janthinobacterium lividum
ACGGGCTTGCCGCTGGCGTCGCTATCGACGCTGGCAACCTTGGCAAACAAGGGGTCGCCAAAGCCAATAAACGGTGTGCGTTCGCCAGTCTGCCCCCGGCTTTTGCGCAAAGCCACAAAACTACTGGCCGAACTTTGCTGCGCCAGCGCCACCTTTCGAATCAGCCACGGCATGGCGGCATAGTCCGGCAGTATTTGGTTTGAGGTGGCTTGATTTGGCTTGACCTGACCCGGCTTGGCCTCGCTGCTGGCGGGGGCCGCCGTCAATAACAGCGCCCAGGGCAAACGGCTTAACGCGCCATGGCCGATCACGTTCAAAACTTTGGCTTTTTCCCACTGCCCGGCATCGGCTTGCAACAAATCGGCATACAGGGCGTGGGCTTGCGCAAAGGCAAACGGTTTGATCTTGCCATCGCTTAAATCCATGCCATCCAGAATTTGTTGTACCGCACTGGCAATCTGTTTGCGGCTTTGGGTGATACGGCGAAATTTGATCGCTTGTTTGCTGATCGTCCACACATACACAAAACGCTCGCCGCTAAATAGCGACACCAGCGCTTCACCGTCCTGCAATGCCTGCTGGATATCGGCCGGCGTGGTGGCGGGTGGGTTGACCAGATTGGCATAGTCCGGAAACTTGCCCGCCAATTCTGCCTTGAGCCGGGTTTGCTGCGCGCCCAATTGTTCAATTTCCTGCTGCATGCCTTGCATCACCTTGGGCAAGCGCTGCGCTTCCGGGCTGGCGGCCAGCCGTTGCAAGATGCGGTTAAGCGCCACGAGGCGGTTATTTGCATCCTGTTGCTGGCGCGCCAGTTGCGCCAATTGCGGGTCCGGCAGGGTGGCACGCGCCGCGCTGGCGTTGACGGCGCGTTGCACCGCAGACTGGCGCGCAATGTCGGCCACCTTGAAGGCTTCGCTGATCAAGTCAAGACCTGGCACCGGCTGTTCCCGAACCTGACGCTCGGCCAGCAATTCCAGATACGCTTCCAAAATCACGCGCAAACGGTAGTCGGCCACAAAGCTCGATTCTTCATTGCCATCGCCCGTTTCATGGCTGCGTTTTTGCAGATTCGGTAACGCTTGCGCAAACAGGCTCAGCGCTGGCCCGGTTTTGCCTTGCTCGGCCAGGGCGATGGCCAGATAGCCGCGCAACCAGTCGGCGTGTTGCGGATCATGCCAGGTTTTCTTTAAGGTGCGCTCCAGCATGCGTTGCAACATGTTGGCGGCCTGCGTGGCATCGCCGGTTTTCAACAAGGCCATGGCCCAGTCAATATCGCCCGAGCCAAAGCGTTCAAACTGGGCGGCATTGCTGCGCAAATCCTGGTCGCGCAATTCAAACAGGCTTAAGGCTTCTTGCCAGCGCCCTTGCACGCATAAAATCAAACCCATTCGACTGCGCCTGGTTGCGGTTACCGTGGACCAGGCTTTCACTTGCGCTTTCTCCAGCGCTTTCAAGCTCATGGTTTGATAGCGCTCGGCGGTGTCGAGTTGGCCCTGTTGCAGGCGGATATTGGCCAGCAGCGCCAAGTTATTGCTCATGCCGGTGGTGCCCAAACCCAAAAAAGCCAGTGTGGCGGTGATGGCTTCGCGGGTCAGCAGTTCCGCTTCACCCAGTTTGCCCTGGGTGGCCAAATTAACGGCCAGAAAGCGTACCGTCGCCATCAGGCGTATGCGCGCCAGGCGCAGGGTCTGTGATTGAGGGTTTTCATGCTCGATCATCCATTGCAGGTATTGGCGCGCATGGTCCAGTGCCGCGCGGTAAAAGCGCTCGGCTTCGGCATGATTGCCGCGCCACTCCTGCAAGCGCGCCAGGCTGGTGTTGTGGCTTTGCAGTGCGAGATGTTGTTCCACCGCCCAATTCGGGCGGGCGGCAAGGCCAGGCAGGATTTGGCTGGCACGCTCAAAAGCCTCCTGGGCTTGCGGCAGTAAGCCCAGTGCGGCATTGGGGTCGAGCATTTTGTGCAGCGTCATAAAGTAGCGCAAGGCATTTTTGGGGCGATATTCTGCCGCCACGGTTTGCAAATGCTCAAGCTGGGCAAAATGGTCGCTTTGCGCCACCAGATTAATATTCAAATCGTTTTGAATGCGCCAGCGGTCGCACCAGTTATTCGGGCCGGATTGGCGCGGCTGATTCAGCGCCAGCGCCTGTCTTAAGTCAGCAACTGCTTGCTCATAACGCCCAAGCCGGAAATTGGCCACGCCACGCTGATGGTAGTGGATGCACGTTTGTAATGGGGCAGCATCGCTTGGCGGGGGCAGGGTGACGAATTTTTCTTGCTCGGCCAGCGATATCGATTCGCTCTGAAATTCAGCCGCCAGCGCGGCATCGTCCTGGGCCTGGGCAGTCAGCGGCAAGAGTAGTGCGGCCAGGAATAATCCCGGTAGCAAGCCCTGCAGCAGGGCAAGCAGGCGGCACGGTAAGGCGTTTGTGGACGGCATGGTATTCCTACTTTGGTTTGCGGTAAAACATGAAGTAAGCAAATGGCATAAAATAAAACAGCAGCCAATGGCCAGAAAAAGCACGGATTTGATTGGCCTTGAAGCGGGTGAATTCGGCCGGGCTGATTTCGCGTATCAGCTTGCCGCGCTGGGAGAGTACGTATTTGCCGTTATCCGCCAAACCCGGCTCGCCCTCCATGCCACCCATGGCCAGCAGAAAATTGACTGCTACATAAACGAACAGGCAGATGCCAACGACAATGACCCAGGCCGGAAAGGCGGCGCGAATTTGTTTGAACGAGGGGCGGTTGCCCATTGTGTTCTTCATGGCAAACACCAGCGGAATAAATACCGCGAACACACCCAAATGCAGCAGCCAGATGAAGGGGATGTGCTCGGCAACCGCAACCCCGCACACGGCAGCAATGTGCGCTGCCAGCGAGAGCATAAAACCGATCAGTGCAATGATGCCAAGTACTCGCTGCATGATGAACTCCTTCAGGGTAGGCTGCCATGGGATAAATTTCTTTGTGTCATCAATTGTAACCTGATTGCATGGCTACTGGCGCATCCCGGCTCGCATCTGATCCGATTCTCCCCGATTTTAAATCAACTGCTTTGGCGTAGTGTAAATTGTTTAAACAGCGGCGCAATTTGCTGCACCGTGTCCTGTGCCGGAAAACCCGCCAGATTGCTTGCTGCCAGCGTGCTATTACCACAGCCTTGCTCCCGAAACACTTGCAGCGCATAGTGGGTAACGCCCATGGCAGCGAGTTTGTGTGCCAGTGCCAGAATTTGCGCCGGGCTGTGTAAGCCTGGGTGGATGGTGGTGCGGCATTCGTAGGCGCAGCCGCTTTGCAAAATCATTTCCACGCACGCTTGCACCGTGTTGCCGGTACCCGCAATGCCGGTAATGGCGGCATACGAATCGGCTTGGTTGCCAAAATCATCCTTGACATCAAACCCAACCCAATCGACCAGCGGCAACACCGCGCGCAGTTGGCGCGGGTAAATGCAGGCCGTGTGCAAACCAATGGCAAAGCCCATGGTGCGCACTTCTTGCATGGCAGCAATTAATGCGCCATCCATGGTCGGTTCACCGCCGCTGAAGACCACGCCGTCCAGCAAACCGACGCGGCGCTTGAGCAGGGCGATGACGCTATCCCAGGTAATGGGGCTGTGCGTGGTGCGCTCTTGCAAGTGCGGGTTGTGGCAATAGCCGCAACGCCAGGGGCAACCCTGCACAAACAACACCGCCGCCAGCTTACCGGGAAAGTCGCTGGCGCTAAACGGGCTGATGCCACCGACTTTTAGAGACTGCGCCGATTTGGTAGGTAGCAAATTCGTTGGTAGCGAATTAGTTGCCAGTAAACTCGGTGCCAAGCCCTGCGGCGTGTTCAGTAAAATACTGCCGTTCATAAAACTCTCCTTTTTTACCAGTATTAAATGATGAAACCGGACGGTGATAACCCATGACGCGGGTCCAAATTTCGCATGCTTGGCGTTCGTCGTCGCGCAGTGTAATTTCGGTGGCGGCTAAAAACATCGATTCGACAGGGTGGTTCATATCGCTTCCTTTTCATGGTGGGGTTGCTCGGTTGCTTGTTCAGTTGCTTGCTCAGTTATTTGGGCGGCTGCTGGTTCAGCGTGCGCTTTGCATTGCTGCTTTTTGGCGATCAATTCGGCATCGCATTTCGGGCAATACTTGTGGCTACCCGCCAAATAACCGTGGCTGGGGCAAATCGAAAAAGTCGGTGTGATGGTGATATACGGCAGTGAAAAACGACTCAGCGCACGTTTCACCAAATTGCGGCAGGCGTCGGCGCTGGAGAGCGCTTCATTCATATACAAATGCAAGACCGTGCCCCCGGTGTATTTGCGTTGCAACTCATCCTGCAATTCCAGCGCTTCAAACGGATCATCAGTCAACCCGACCGGCAATTGGGACGAATTGGTGTAGTAAGGCATAGCCTCTGTGCCTGCCTGCAAAATATCCGGGTATTGCTTTTTATCTTCCTTGGCGAAGCGGTAAGTAGTGCCTTCGGCGGGCGTGGCTTCGAGGTTATACATATGCCCGGTTTCATCCTGAAATTTCAGCATGCGTACACGCACGTGGTCGAGCAGGCGCACCGCAAAGGCGTGGCCCCATTCGCTGGTGATATCGTGTTTGCCATGCGTGAAGTTGCGTACCATTTCATTGATGCCATTCACGCCCAGCGTGGAAAAATGGTTGCGCAGCGTGCCAAGGTAGCGCCGGGTGTAGGGGAACAAGCCATTATCCATATGGCGCTGGATGACTTTGCGCTTGATTTCCAGACTGGTCTTACCCAGTTCCAGCAGATAATCCAACTGTTGCAGCAAACCCGCTTCGTCACCCGCATGGGTATAGCCCAGACGGGCGCAATTGATGGTGACCACACCGAGCGAACCCGTTTGTTCGGCCGAGCCAAACAAGCCATTGCCGCGCTTTAATAATTCACGCAAATCCAGTTGCAAACGGCAGCACATGGAACGAATCATATTCGGTTTGAGTTCCGAATTAATAAAATTCTGGAAGTAGGGCAAGCCATAGCGCGCCGTCATCTCAAATAATCGTTCGGCGTTGTCGCTATGCCAGTCGAAATCTTCGGTGATATTGTAGGTGGGAATCGGAAAAGTGAAGGCGCGCCCCTTGGCGTCACCCGTCATCATGATTTCGATATAGGTGCGGTTAATCATATCCATTTCTGGTTGTAGCTCGGCATAGGTAAACGGCATTTCCACCCCGCCGATCACGGGCACCTGCTCGCGCAAATCTTCCGGGCACACCCAGTCAAAGGTCAGATTGGTGAACGGGGTTTGCGTGCCCCAGCGCGAGGGCACGTTCAGGTTGTAGATCAATTCTTGCAGATATTGTTTGACGCTGGCGTAATTGAGCTGGTCTTTGCGCACAAACGGGGCCATATAGGTATCAAACGAGCTAAACGCCTGCGCGCCGGCCCATTCGTTTTGCAAGGTGCCTAAAAAATTGACGATTTGGCCGATGGCGGACGACATATGTTTCGGTGGGCCGGATTCCACCTTGCCGGGCACGCCATTCAAGCCTTCGGTCAGCAGGGTGCGTAGCGACCAGCCTGCGCAATAGCCAGCCAGCATATCCAGATCATGAATATGCAACTCCGCCGCCCGATGCGCCGCGCCCACTTCAGCCGGGTAGACGTGGTTGAGCCAATAATTGGCAATCACCTTGCCGGAGACATTCAAAATCAAGCCACCCAGCGAATAGCCCTGGTTGGCATTGGCATTGACGCGCCAGTCTTGCTGGTTGAGGTATTCATTGATCGAGCTTTCGACATCGACCAGGGTTTTGCGGTCCTGGCGCAATTGCTGGTGGTGCTCGCGGTAGACGATGTAGGCGCGCAGGGTTTTGCGAAAACCCGCGTCGTATAACACCGATTCCACCACGTCCTGAATCTGTTCAATGCTGTGTGGGCTGGCCTGTTGCGTCAGGCGCGGCAATACGCCTTGCTCGCACAACAGGGCCGCTTGCGCCGCGTTATATTCGGCGCTGGCCTGGCCTGCGCGCACCAGGGCGGAGGTGATCTTGCTGGCTTGAAACGGTTTGCGACTGCCGTCGCGTTTGATGACTTGCGGTTCTGCAATTCTTTGCGCCATTATCGCTCCTTAACACAAAATGTGGGGTGTGTTGTAAGGTTAGGCACTAAATGTGGTGCTGTCAAACCTTATTTTGGATTTTCATCTAGTCCTTTTGGGGGATGGCGTTGGGGGCGAATTGGGTGTATTTGGGTTATACTGTGGCTTTTTCTCCGGAGCATTATTTGCCATGAATAAACCCGCAATCAAGGCCATTCTTTGGGACAATGACGGTGTGTTGGTCAATACCGAGCATCTTTTTTATGAGGCCAGTCGGGATTTTTTTCACGAGCACGGGGTGACGCTGACGCAGCAACATTTTTTCGATTGGTTTTTGCGAGAAAATTACGGTGCCTGGCACCTGTTGCCGCAGTACGACGTTAGCCAGGGTGCGCAACTGCGGGGCGAGCGCAACCGCCGTTACAGTGCGCTGTTGCGCCAGCAGGGCGAACTGCTCACGCAAGATATTGGGGCGGTGCTGGCAGAGCTGGGGCAGCATTTTCGCATGGGCGTGGTGACCAGCGCGCGGCATGAAGATTTTCACTTTATTCATCGCGATACGGGGCTGCTGCATCATTTTGAATTTA
>CAMBDR010000248.1 GCA_945864765.1 Janthinobacterium lividum
CTTACGTTTCCAGGCACCTAAACGCATGGCGGCGCATCGCCTGCCCGGCTGGCACGTGTTGCAACAAATAGAGGATGGCAGTGTTTTCATAGTACTTCCCAATATATGCAATATTTCGCACAATTACTAGCAATAAATGCAGATAATTGCAAATTGGGCTGGATGGCAAAACAAATACCGACTCTGCGGCACGACGGCGACCAGGCGCGGAAAGGGAAAAAATGGGGGAAATTGGCGTGGCCAGTTCTATGAAAACCTGCGTCATTTGGTATCCAGACATTGCCAGTTATGATGCTCTATGGGCGGTGGATCATGCTCACAGATTGTGCTTACCAGACAACAATAAGCAACACTGTGATCTGGGTTCACCGAATATTTACTTACCTGTTGCCAGATTTTCTGTTGCCAGTGCCACAGGAATGGAGGTGACCACTTCGGCGCTAAATTCCACCGTAAAAACCGCCTGTGGCCCGGCACCGATATGGAGTGTGCCCCCCATCTGGGCAGCCAAATCACCCACCAGTTGCAAACCTAAAGACTTGCCCCGCTTGTCGGCAAAATCGGCGGGCAAGCCGACACCGTTATCGCTCACCACCAGACGCCAGCGCCTGGCTTCATTCAACGGCTGCAGGCTGATGGCGATCTTGCCGCCACGCCCATCAGGAAAACCATGCTTGAGGCAATTTGACATCAACTCGCTCATCATTAAGCCACAAGGCGTAGCCTGATCCAAGCTCACTTGCAATGTCGCCAACGCCAGATCCAATTGCACGGTACCGGGGTTGAGCAGTAAAGTTCGCAACGATTCCTCGGCGATCTGGGTGATGTAGTCGCCCAGATCAATGGCCGCAAAGCTGCCTTTGCGGTAAATAGTTTCGTGCAACAAGGCCATGGCACGAATACGACCTTGCATCTCACTGAGCACGACCTGGGTTGCCTCGTTTTCGGTGCGAAAGCCTTCCAGACGCAGCAGGCTGGTGATCACTTGCAAATTGTTTTTGACACGGTGATGTAGCTCGCGCAACAGGGCGGTTTTTTCATGCAACGCTTCTTTTAATGCCATATCAGCCAGATGACGTGCGGTGATATTGGTGTGTGACACCACCACACCCTGCCCCCCTGCGCCCAATGGCGTCACACTCAAGCTAAACCAGCGCTGCGCATCGGGCGAGTGACAGGGGTATTCCAGTATGAAACTGGCCTGGCGACCGCTTAGCACCGCTTGTATGCCCTGGCGTGCGTTGAGTGCCGTATTGTCATACGTCATGGTCATTGGCAGGCGCATGGCTTACACACACCGCCAGATAGTTGCAGCCAACGCCGGTGCGCGGCGCGGGATGACCTGGTTCCGGGCTGCTCTCCTCTGCAAAGCGCTGCCATGGTGCATTGATCGCAACGATAACGCCTTCGCTATTGAGCACGGCAATTTCGGCGCTGACCGAATCAAGAATCGCCCGGCTGAAGGTTTCGCTCTCGTGCAAGGCATTTTCTGCCTCTTTGCGCAGGGTAATGTCCTGAAAGGTGCCGAACAAGCGCACCGCCTTGCCATCGCGCATTTCGGCAAAACCTTGCGTATGAACCCACAAGTGTCGCCCTTGGGCGGTGATCATTGGCAACTCCAGATCGTAGGGCGTGCCGGTATCGATCGCCGCTTGTACCGCAGCAGCAATGCATGGGCGAGCTTCGGGGGCATACAGCTTGATGGCATCTTCCAGTGCCGGTGCCGTTGGTGGGGCAATTTCGGCGATCTGAAAGGTCTGTAGCGTCCACGTCAGTACCATCGGCTGCAGGTTCAGTTCCCAGCCACCAATCTTGCCCAAACTGCCGGTACGTTCCAGCAATTGTGTGGTTCTGGCCAAGGCCATTTCAGTACGATAGCGATCTGTCACATCACTGAACACCAGCACCACCCCCACGATGGTATGGGTGGCATCACGGATCGGGGCGGCACTGTCGGCGATTTGGTATTCTCGTCCATCACGCGCCAGCAACACCGTATGCCGGGTCTGCCCCACCACGTCGCCACGCGCCATCACCTCTTGTACCGGGTTGACCAGGCGCCGCCGCGTCTGGGCACTGAGGATGTGAAACACCTGACTCAGGTTCTGCCCCAGTGCCTCGGCCAGCGGCCAACCGGTGAGCCGTTCAGCCACCGGATTCATTCGGGTGATCAAGCCTTGTGCATCGGTGGCGATGACGCCATCCGCAATCGAATCCAGGGTAATGGCAAGGTTGTCCTGTTCCAGCCGCATGGCTTGATTGGTGCGCTGCACCTGCATGCTCATGGCGTTAAATGCCTGCGCCAGGCTGCCGATTTCATCGCCTTGCGGCATGCTGACGCGAACGGTATAGTCACCGGCGGCAATGCGCCCGGTGGCGCGCACCAAGGTGGCCAAGGGTTGCAAAATACTGCCCTGCGTTAAGCGCCAGGTAAATACCAATTGCGCCAACATAACCACCAGCATCAAGCCAACGGCCATGCGAATGGTACGCCATGTTTGCAGCTCTTCGCTACGCCTGGCCCGGCTTAATTCACTCGCGCCATCGATCACGTCCTGGATCACCAGCGTCAAGGCAGCAAAATTGCGTGCCGCAAATGCGGCGTCCTGTGCTGCGCTGGCCGGCGTGGGCTGGTCAGCCGCTTTCGATTGCGATTGTGATTGTGATTGTGATGGTGATGGTGATGGTGACTGTAGCGCGGTATGAATGGCATCGGCAGATTCGATGTTTTTGCGAATCCGCGCCACCGTCGCCTTGGCCGCCGGGCGCTCCTGTTCCAACACGTGCAATTGGGCATTAAAACTACGAATCTTGCGCTGCCATTGGTCAATCGAGCGCGCCTCACGATACAACAGGGTTTCGACCGTTAACAAACGTAGTTCGGCAGCACTGCGAATGAGTTGCTCACTGCTTTGAATGGCGCGTCGGTGGGCTGTGCTATCGCGCTCGGCTGACAGCATGACGCCCCCGACCAGCAGCACGATCAGCGCACCACTGGTCAATAGCAGATGGATTTTTGTCTTGATTTTCAAAGTAAGCCACTATCGTATAAGCTGGACGGCCTCGGGGCGTACCGCCTCAAGGTGCTGGTATTTCATCAGCTTCAGGTAATTGGGCACCGGGCCGGGTTTGACCAGGCTTTGCGCAATGGCCCAACGGGTTTGGTCTTCCAGCGCCAGCAGATGGGCTTGATTGAGCGAGATGCCAAAATCGACACATCGGCACCGGCCAGGGTAGCAAACATCACCGGCGTATCGGCCACCAGCGCGAGATCGGCTTTACCATCGAGCACCGACTGCAAGGCATCCCGGCCAATCACAAACGGTTGGCTGACCACGTTCACCCCGGTTTCTTTAAACAAGCCTTGTTGAACCGCCACCAACATGGGCGCGGAGTTAATCATTTGCGGCACCGCAATGGTGACCGGTGCCAAGGGTGGCAAAGGGGTGGCGGCAGGCCGCAGCAGCCAAAAGGCCAACGCACCCGACACTGCCAGCTCTACCAGCACCGCCAACGCCCGCAGCGCAGTCAAGCCTTGCTGCGCTGTGTGCCGCGTTGTACTGCTCATACCGTTCCTTCGCTTGGGGTCACTCGGTCGGTGGACTATCAGTTTGCGCACGAACGGCAGGGTTGTCGTGCGTCAGCCATTTCAAAATAATCGCAAAAAGCTGGGCCGGCTCGACCGGTTTGGAGATAAAATCATTCATCCCTGCCGCGGTACAGGCGTGCCTGTCCTCGTCGAAGGCATTGGCCGTCATGGCAATAATGGGCAGATGCTTACCGCTTGGCAAGGTTCGGATTGCTCGCGTCGCCGCCAATCCACCCAATTTGGGCATTTGCATATCCATCAAAATCAGATCATACCGATGGGCCCGGACTTTTTCGAGTGCCTCAAGCCCATCTTCCGCAGAATCGAGCATGAGCCCGGTTTCTTGCAGCACTTCGAGCGCAATTTCGCGGTTAAACAAGTCGTCTTCTACCAGTAGCAGGCGGGCACCCTGGTGCTGATTTTGTAATGTAGCGAGCGCGCCTCGACTATTTTCTGGCACAGCGACAGGCATCCCACCCTGGCCATGCTGCACATGTGCGGTAAACCAAAAGGTACTGCCAACCCCGACGGTACTTTCAATCCCGACCGTGCCCTGCATCAAGCCAGCCAGGCGTTGCGTAATCGCCAGCCCCAGCCCGGTTCCGCCGTACTTGCGCGTGATGGTGACATCGCCCTGCTCAAACGGGTTAAACAAGCGGCCCATTTGCTCGGCGCTTAAGCCAATGCCACTGTCCTGCACTTCAAAGCGCAACTGCAAACCGTCAGCATCTTCCTGCAATAAAACCACCCGCAGATGAATCAGCCCGGCAGCGGTGAATTTAATCGCATTACTCAGGTAGTTGAGTACAGCCTGGCGCAAGCGCACCGGGTCACCATGCAGCCATAGCGGCACATTGCCATAATCGACGGTCATTTTCAGACCTTTTTTCTGCGCAGAGTCTTGCGTGATGGAAATAGCTGCGTCCAGAATGTCGGAGAGATGAAAATCGACATTTTCAATCTGTAATTTACCTGATTCGATTTTTGACAGGTCTAAAATGTCATTAATAATACCTAAAAGATGCCGCCCGGCACTTTGAATCGCGTTTAAGCGCACAACTTGTGCGGGTGCCTCCAGATCACGCTGAACCAGATAGGTCATACCCAAAATAGCATTCATCGGGGTGCGAATTTCATGGCTCATATTGGCTAAAAACGCGCTCTTGGCCAAATTGGCGCTCTCGGCCTGTTGGCGCGCAACCGTCAATTCTTCGGTTCGGGCGACCACCAATTCTTCCAGATGATCGCGATGCCGAATCAACTCAAGCGCTTGCCGTTTTTTTTCTGTCACATCCTGTTGCACCGCCACATAGTGGGTAATATGCCCATCTTCTTGCCGTAATGGCGCGATGGTGGCGGCGTTAATATAGATCGAACCATCTTTGCGCCGATTTTGCAACTCCCCCGTCCATATTGCCCCGCTGCGCAGGGTTTGCCACATCTGCTCATAAACTTCTGGCGGGGTATTGCCAGATTGAACGATGGCGGGGTTTTGCCCGACGACTTCTTCGGCACTAAAGCCGGTTTGTTCAAGGTAAGCCGCATTCACGTATTCAATTACGCCATCCAAATCGGTAATGACGATCATCTCCGGGCTTTGTTCCACCGCCAGCGAGAGTTTGCGAATTTTCGCTTCGGCGGCACGGCGGACTGAAATATCATGCACCAGACCGACAAAAATGGGTTGATCACCGGTCGTGATACGTGATATCGACAAGGCCATGGGAAAAATACTGCCGTCCTTGCGCCGCCCTTCCAACTCACGTGGTTTGCCTATGATGCGCGCTTCGCCGGTGGCACGGTAATGCGTCAAATAGCCGTCATGCTGAATTCGGCGTGCGTCTGGCATCAATATCGACACATTGCAACCAATCACTTCTTGCGGGCTGTAGCCAAAAATGCTGCTGGCGGCCAAATTAAACGATTCCATGATCCCCAATTCATTGATGGTAATCACGGCATCGACCATATTATCCAAAATCGCCTGGGTATGCTGTGCCCCCACACGTAAAGAAAGCAGGTTTTGTCTCAGGATGCGGTCTGTTTTATGTTTGTACAGCGCCATCTCGATGACGGTATGCAGTTCACGCGAGGAAAAGGGTTTGAGAATATAGCCGTAAGGTTCCGTCACTTTGGCCCGATTCATCACCTCATCGGTTGCAAATGCGGTAACGTAAATGACGGGCAAGTCATATTGATCACGGATCAACTGCGCCGCCGCAATGCCATCCATGGCACCGGCCAGTTGTATATCCATCAAGACCAGATCGGGCTGTAAACTGCCCACCAGCGTGATCGAATCGGCCCCATTACTTGCCTGCCCGACAGGTTCATAACCGAGCTTGAGCAACTGTGCGGCCAGCTCTCGGGCAATAATCATTTCATCTTCAACCACCAAAATTCTAATTTTTGACATTATTTTCCATTACAAAATGAGTCTTGATGGGTGCCAGTATGGCGGACTTCACGATGCCCTTCAGCAGGCGCGTTGGTTCGGCCCCTCGCCACAAAGACAGCGCACTGTTGTATAAATTATCATTACAAAGTGAGGCGTTAAGTCACGAACCGAGCTGAGTATAACAAGATATGGGGAAACCATGGTGAAGGTGCGGTTATTTTTTTCGAGAATACAACAGTTCTTTGATGCCTGAGAGAATTATTTTGCCACAGTAGCGCAGCATGCGCCAGGCAAGATGAAAAAATACCACTAAGGAATTGAGCAAAAATAACTTGAACAATTCAAAATGCTAAGAAGGTGGCTCATGCGGCTTCAGGCGGTAATTCCACTCGCCATGAAATGCATCCCGTTCTATCACGAGTGTAGCCAATTCTTCGTCCGTAACCTTGATTCCTGCGGCATAGGTGTTCTCATCAAGTGCTGCTTTTATGCGTAGGCCTTCATTGGTTGTTGTGTTGCCGATTAAATTTACAATGACCTCTCGGCTAACCAGAGGGCGACCACGCCAATTTGCCGTAATGTGGCAAAACATGCGATGCTCAATTTTATTCCATTTACTGGTTCCAGGTGGAAAGTGGCAGACCTGAATGGCCAGTTTCGTTTCATCTGC
>CAMBDR010000249.1 GCA_945864765.1 Janthinobacterium lividum
TGATCCGGTCGGGCGTGAGCAATCACCGCTGTTTGCCGCCGCCTTTGATGCGGTCAATCTGGTTGCGGCGTGGGATGGGCGGCTTACCTTTCATAGCGAAATTGGTGCGGGCATGCAAGCCCAATTAAACCTGGCGGCGTTCCGTTGGCAGTCTGACGAAGCGGCTTTGTTGGATGACCTGGATCAGGCGACTTCATTGCATACAGCAGCGCCATTGCATGCGCGCGGCCCACGTTTGGTGGTAGGGTAAGCGTATGTTAAATTGGTTATCTGCGCATATTTTCCCGCTCAATATCTTCCCTGCGGGTGGCTTGGCCAGTTCGGTCATTACCACGGTGTGGGTGGGTATTTTTGTGGTTTGCATGTTCAACCTGCGCTTTGGTTGGGTTATGTCCGGCTTGATCGTGCCCGGTTATTTGGTGCCCTTATTACTCATCAAACCCAGCGCTGCCGTGGTGGTGCTGGTGGAGAGTGTAATCACTTACTTTTTGGTGTGGTTCTATTCAGAAGTGCTGTCCATGCGCATGGGTTGGAGCCGCTTTTTCGGGCGCGACCGCTTTTTTGCCATGGTGTTGGTCAGCGTGGCCATTCGCATCATCAGCGATGGCTATGCCCTGCCCGCTATTGGTGCCTGGGTCAATCAAGAATGGCATTGGGATTTTGATTTCCAAAACAATTTGCACAGCTTTGGCTTGATTATTACCGCGCTGGTAGCGAATAATTTTTGGAAGACTGGCTTACGCCGTGGCTTGTTCACCAATGCGGTGACCATCGGCATTACGTATTGCCTGGTGCGCTTTGTTTTGATGGAATACACCAATTTTTCGATGTCGAATATTGGCTTTTTGTATGAAGACGTGGCGTCTTCGTTTTTGGCCAGCCCAAAAACTTACATTATCCTGATCATCACCGCGTTTTTGGCGTCGCGCATGAGTTTGTATTATGGCTGGGATTTCAGCGGCATCTTAATTCCCGCACTGCTGGCGCTACAATGGCATCAGCCGCAAAAAATCATCATGTCATTTGTCGAAGCGGTGGTGATTTATTGGCTCGCCACGCTGGCATTGCAAGCGCCGCTGTTCAAACGCATCACGGTGGAAGGTGCGCGCAAGCTGTTATTGTTTTTTAACGTCAGCTTTGCCTACAAAATCATGCTCTCGTATGCCATCCTCGCCTGGTGGCCGGGGATTAAAATTAGCGACTATTATGGCTTTGGCTATCTGTTGCCGACCTTGATCGCCTTAAAAATGCATGACAAGCAAATTATGGCGCGCATGTCTGCGTCGATTTTGCAAACTTCGATGGTGGCCTGCGGCTTTGCCACGGTATTGGGCTTTGGCTTAAGCCTGCTGCCTACGCCATTACGGTTTTTGCACAATCAAACCGTGTTGCAAGAGATTCACCCGGGCAGCATCAGCGGTCAGCCGATTGACTGGTTACTCAGCGAAAAGCAGGCGGCCTACCGCAGCCTGACGCAAAAGCGCTTCATCAAACCTGGCCCCGGCCAAAGCCAAGCGTTTGACGCAGCACTCTATCTGTTGCAACAGCAAGAAAGCGCTACTGGCCCAATCACCCCGGCCCAGTTGGACAAAATCGCCCAATTGCTGCATCAAGCCAATTACCAGATGCGAAAAAATGGCGATCTGATTTTGCTGACCGAAAACGAGCCGCGCAAGTTTTGGGGTAGTTATCTGATTAATTTGGCGGCCAAACAACATCTGCTGATCGAAGTGCCGGCACCGCTGGAAGAACCCGGCTCGCTGGAAGCGGCCACCAGCTTGTTCGGCCAAACCCAGGCGCGTATGTTGGCAGTGGCGGGGGCGTCGCGCCGCGCCAGTGAAGATGGCAGCGCCGATGTGTTACTGTTTCCCAATTCGATGTTTCAAGCGTTTCACCGCCGCTTTGCACGGCGCAATACCTTGCAAGTGCGCACCAGCCAAAGCGAGAGCGCACATAGCGTATTGCACGTCAAAGGCGAGATTCCGCTACAGTTGTCGCTGCCACAGTTACAGCAAAGCATGGGCAAGATCGAGGTTTCCTGGCACCCAGGTGCGGGTAATAATGTACAGCGTGACAGCGTCGCCAATGGCTTTGCCGAACTGGTGCTGGCGGCAGCGGATGCGCGTAAAATTATTGCCGCCCTCACGCCGGGCGTCTCCGAGCTGGCCAAGGCCGCTGATAAAAACGCTGAAAAAAGCATTGACAACCGCAGTGACAACATCAGCAACTGGCTCGCCTTCGACAAAACCCAACTTGCCGCCACGGGCAGCAATTTATATCGCCCACCCAGCACTGGTGAATTGATTTTTATCGATAAAGATATCTTAACGCCCTTGATCCAGTTACTCGGTAATGGCAAAGCGATAGCGCCTGAGCACTTGCAATTGCTCAATCTGCGCGCGCAAGCCCTGGGCTATGAAGTGCGGCTGTTTCATTCGATGCCGGAACAAGAAGATTTTATTGTGCTGGCCGAATCTGGCAACATCAAATCCCGGCGCTATTGGGGTAGCTTTGTGTTTCGCGTCAACCCGGCCAAACAAGCGTATGTGGTGCAAGTGCCGCGCCCGTATTTTGACCCCAACAGCCTGGAACTGGGCATTTCCTTGTTCAGCCAATTGCGCGGCAGTGTCTTCATGATGGCCAACGCATCACCGCTGGCCAACCAGGACCGCAGCGCTGATTTGTTGACGCTGCAAAACAAAGCCAAGATGCTCAATTTGGTAACCCAAGTATGGCTGCGCGAACATGGCAAGCAAAACACCTTGACGCTGCAAACCCGCGCCCTGGCGGTGCGGCCCGATACGTATTTGCCGCAATCCGATTTGCTGGTTTCCTTTAGTAATGGGGTAGAACAAGCCAAACAAGCCAGCCCACTCGGGCAAACGCTGCTGCAAACCCTGGAGCGCCACGGCTTGCACTATCAATTTGCCGATGGTCAGCGCCGCAGCAGCGAATATAGCGCCGCCGCAGCAATGCAAAGCATGTACCAGGCCACGGCGCAAAATAAAGAAATTGCCGTGGTTTGGGCTTCGCCTCTGGCCAATACCGTGCTGCACCAGCAAACCGAACCGAATGCGCAAAACATGCAATTCAAGGCTTTGAATATTCCAATGCAAACCGGGAGCGTGAGCCAACGTCTGGCAACAGCCAGCCCCGCCAATAGCGTGTTGCCAGCCGCCTTGCAACAACAATTGAACCAGTATTTGCAAACGCAAGACGTGGTGGTGTTGCATCAACTGGTGCAAAACCTGGCCCAACAGCACCCCACACTGAAGTTGGAATATATCGCCGACAGCGTGACCCATCGTGCCTATTTACTGGTATGGGAAGGAGAACAATGGGTGGCGGCGCTCAATTTATCGAGTAAAGATCCAGGCAGGATTCAGGCATTTCAAACCCAAGCCGCGCCAGCTGGTCAGGCGCAGCAATTTATTCACAATAATATGACCTGGTGGTTAGCGAGGCGTGCATCATGAGAAAATTAATTCGGGTATTCTTTTTACTGGTCGCAGCAGGCGGCGCGGTCTGGTTGGCACTGGTGCTGGCCAGCGCCAAAGCAACCCCGCAGGCTGGCGTGGCCAAGGCCTTGCCGATTCCACAGCTCACCCAGTGGCTAAGCCCGCCCGCCAAGCTGGATGACAAAAAGATGGCTTTAATCAAACAGGCCAAGGTCAGCCGCGCCTTTGTATTGAATAAGGAAGGCACCTCAAGCTCAACTGGTTCATCCAACTCAACCGGCTTGCAATTTCCACTGCAAATGGACAGGGCCGAAGTACGCTTGATCAGCAGCGCCAATATCCGCGACCTGGAAGCGGCGCGCAAAGCCCATCTGGCTGACCCCGGCAAGCGCTGGGACTATAAGCTGGTGGCCGAGTTTCTCGATAATGCCGGGCAAATTCTGGAACAGCGTCAATACCACATCAGCGCCAATTTAATGGAAGTGCAGCGGCCCGATGGCACCACCATCAGTAGTTCGTT
This sequence comes from Janthinobacterium lividum, assembly GCA_945864765.1. Taxonomy (GTDB): domain Bacteria; phylum Pseudomonadota; class Gammaproteobacteria; order Burkholderiales; family Burkholderiaceae_D; genus CAMBDR01. Next base: position 3,979 of record CAMBDR010000249.1, read on the forward strand.
TTACCTTGATTCGGGTTTAAGCCCATTGTCAGGTGAAATTAACACCATCAATTTGCAAGGCTTGCCCGCCAAAATAAGCAGCCTTCGGGTAAAGCTGGCGCAAACTGATGCGGCCATCGTCGATGTGGGTTTGCGTGTGTATCAACCCAAAGTTCGCTCGGAACAAGAAACCGCGCACCAATGGCAGCGCCTGTCCAGCCAACAGCAACAAGATTTGGCGCGCGCTGCCGTGCAAGGCCCCGCCTTGTTGCAAGCGCATGAAAAGCAAAACCTGCTGCGTAACGCGCACCAGGCGATTGGCCCGGTCGGGGTGGAGGGGCGCGACTATTTGGTGCGTGATTTGTATATTTTGTTTGAAAATCAGGGTGCGCCGCAAGCCGCGCCGATTGCCAGCATGGGCAGTGTATTCGATCAGCAAAACTTTGCCACCTTGCCGATCCCGGCAGAGGGTGGCAAGATCCGGCTTGACATCAGCGCCAGCCCACGTCCGGAAGCCGCGCCTGGTAGCATGGGGCGTGAAATTAAACTGCGCTGGTATGGCAGTGGCTTGTTTCAAAAAAGCAGTAGCAGTATTGTTTGGCAAGGGGTGGCCTTGCAGCACAGCCTGAAGCTGCAAGGCGGCTTGCTGGAGTTGGAAGGCCCGCGCGAATTAATCGCCCGCGCTTTTCTGGAAACGGGCGAAGCCAACCAAGCCAAGCAGGCCGACCAGCCCAAGCCAGCCGATCAGGCCAAAGAAATCACCCCCGTGGCCCAATACGAGCGGGTATTTTTTGCCGGCCAAAGCCTACCCGTCGAGTATGCCGTCAGCGCCAACGCCGCGCTCTCGGGCTTACGCCTGACCGTGCGCAGCATGATGCCGGGCACGCTGAGGGCAACGCAAGCGCATTACGCCGCCTTTGACGCCGCTGGCAAGCTACTGGGGCAAGGCGTGTTGCCGATTCCGGCCAAAGTGGCGCACTATGAACGGGTGATGGCCGATTATTCCGCCAATGGCAGCGCCCCCAGCCAAGCCAATATACTATCTGAACCCGCGATGGGCTTTTTTGTTTTGCCGGCCAACACGGCACGTTTTACGGTGCGCGCAGATCAGAGCAATATTTTGGTGGTAGCGCACTCGCGCCCGTATGCGCTGGCGCGTGAGCAACGCATACCGGATGATTTTTATGCTTACGACGCACTGGGAAAACGCATCCCCGCCTGGTTTTTATTGCGTCCGCAAAACGAAGCAAGCATGATCAGCAATGACCGCAGCCGTTTATTGTCGCTGCAATCGCGTCCGCTGGAACAATCTGAAGAGCAAGGCAAGATTTTGAGCGGGGCTTTTCAATGGCAAGATTACCGCCCCCGTGGCGATTGGCTGGCGCGCCCGATCTATACCCCGCGTGAAGTGGACGTGCCGTATCGGGAAGAGGTGTTGCCGACCATGTTTAGCCCGATTGGCCTGGGGGCGGCCAAAGCCATTGAGATACCGCCTTACCTGGGGGCGACCGTGATTCAACCGACCTTGGTTTGGCTGGGACCAAATCAGGCCACCGAGTTGGAAATCTCACTCGACGGCAAACCGTTTTACAGCATTGCCGCGCATGGCCCATATGGCGAATACGAACTGCCCGGCATTGCCGCTGGCCGCCATACCTTGCAGGTAAAAAGCCGCCTGCAGGGTCAGGTTTTAATCAACCACATGCGCCCAAGTACCGATGCGCTGATGCGCCGTGTAGGCCAACGCTTCAATGGCGAGCTGGTATTCGACTATGAGCGCACCAGCGCCAGCGCCGAAACCCTGACCGCCCGCTTGTACCAGTACGCCGGGCAAGCGCAGGATGGCAAAGTGAGCATTCGCATTGAAGGGCCGCCGTTGCCGACACTCAAGCCGCTTTCTGCCTGGGTGTTTGCCGACCGGGTAGCCAATGTGCGCCCGGCCAGCGGCACAGGACGGGTGTTTGATACCGAAGGCCAGCTCAGCGATGGTGGCAACCCGATCTTTTTACCCTTTCCGGCGGATGCGCCACTGGGGCGCTATCGCATTACCTTAAAATCCGCCAAGCCAGCCTATGTTTCACTCTCGCGCCTGTCTGCGACGCTGGCACCACAACGAAAATTACATCATCAAACCGAGATCCAACATGTCCAAATTATTGAATAAGCCACTGCACGGGAACGTAAAATGAAAGTGGTAACAGCAAAACTCAACCCGAATTTAAAGAATCGGCAGACCCGCCCAGCTTTGGCCACGCGGACAGCCTTATCTACCCTGCCCACCCTGCCCACTGGTTTGCCCTTGGGCCGCAATACGGTCATGGGTTCCATCCTGCTGTCCGGCACGGCGCTTGGCCTGGGGTTGGTGCCCGTGCAAGCGCTGGCCAGTGGCGTGGATGGCGTGCAATTGCAGTTATCCTGGCAATTACAGCAGCCGCTGCGCTGGGATAACGTCGCCACCACCAGCCTGAGCAGCCGTGACGTTTACTGGGCCGCTGGCAATACCAGCCACAAGCATCCCAATCTGGCTTGGCAAGTGGTAACCCTGCAAGCGGGTGAAAGCATTTCGGTACGCTTGCCGGCAGGCGAATTTTTGCGCGTGCAAAGCGCGAATGGCCCACTCAAACCGGAGGATGTCAGTTTTTGGCGCAAGCAAGCCAATGCCAGCGGCCCGAGCCTGGCCTTACGTGAAA